>NZ_JBSHMJ010000028.1:0-46722 GCF_053645265.1 Dietzia sp. NPDC055343
CCGCCACCCATCGGATATCGCGCTGCCTGCCAAATCTGGCAGGCAGCGCGATATCGGATGGGTGACGTTCAGCCGGCGGCGCTCAGGGGTCACGCTGCGGCGTGACGAAGCACCCGTTTGATTCGTGTAGCGAGGGCATGGTGCTCCTCGAGATCGCGCCATCGCCAGTGCAGAACCCGGTAGCCGAGGGCCATGAGTTCGGCGTCCCGATCCTTCTCCTTGCCCAGGCGGCGCCGCGTCTCGGCGGGGGTCAGCCCGTCGAAGTACTTGCCGAAGCCGTCACATTCTCCGATCACCCCGTACTCGGACCAGAGGAAGTCCACGCGGGCGATCAGTACCCCGCGGGGGTTGCGGATCTCGACCTGTGTCTCAGGCTCAGGCAGCCCGAAGTCGCGGAAGATCAGTCGACTCAGAGTCTCGGCCACACTCTCGCTTCGTCGGTCGACTAGGCTCATCTTGTGTCGGGCACGCCTGATCCCGCGGCGACCCGCAGCCCCGTCCAGCGCACCATCGAGCGCCTCCCTCGTGACGATCTCGTTGTGCAGCGCAGCGTCGGCGGTCGGCACGGAGGTATCTCTGTTCGTCGACATCGCAATGTCCGTCACCGTCCGCGCAGGGGTGGTGACCCGCAAGCCGTCGACGGTCATCAGATGCCCCGACAGCTCGGGCACGGAGCGGAACGTGGTCAGTGCAGAGCTGCGCGTACGCGGCTCCGGCCCTTCCTCACACACTGTCACCTTTCGAAGCGGGAGCCCCCAGTCCGGGAGTCCGTGGATCAGGGCCGCGGAGGAGTGGGAGAACACCGGCGCGTCGAGGGCGATGTCCGCGGCCAGAACCGCCAGGAGGTGCCGGTCACGTCGTTGGAGTTCACGAGCTCGGCCGTCGACGAAGAACCCGGGTCTGAGCCGGATCAGCTCGCCGGACTCCACCGCGCCCCTCAGGGTGTGAGAAGTCATTCCTCGGCTGAGGAGCTGATCGGTGGTGAGAAGCATTGCGAGGAGATCGTCTGGAAAATTCATACCCTCGATGATCTCGATCGCCAAGCTGAGAATTCCCCTGAAAGAGACCGGCGGGATGCGGCGGGGCGAGTGCGGCGGAAAGATCGCGGCGCGGGGAGAGCGCGGGCAGAACGCGCCGGAGCAGGCCGCGTCAGCGAAGGCGCAGCGGGACGCCCTCGCGGATGTGCTCGCGGACATCGTCCGAGGTGATCAGGTAGCCCATCGCGACCAGCGCGAGCAACGAGAACACGGTGCCGACCACCGAGATGAACGTCAGACTGTCCAGCACCATGCGGGCCGCCGAACTCAACGCCAGCAGAGTCACGGCGGAGCTGATCACCACCAGCGACGCACGGTGGG
This sequence comes from Dietzia sp. NPDC055343, assembly GCF_053645265.1. Taxonomy (NCBI): domain Bacteria; kingdom Bacillati; phylum Actinomycetota; class Actinomycetes; order Mycobacteriales; family Dietziaceae; genus Dietzia; species Dietzia sp. NPDC055343. The sequence continues at coordinate 1,359 of NZ_JBSHMJ010000028.1, forward strand.
CACGCCACAGCAGCACCGCGCCGACGATGAGCAGCAGCCCCAGCACCAGCGAGGACACGGCGGAGATGATCATCGGCCCGAATCCGGAGGTGTCGAAGCCGCCGGAGGCGGTGGCGGTCACGCCCAGCACGGTGGCGAACCCGATGGACACCCCGATGATCCCGAATCCCGCCGACAGCCCGGCGAGCACCATCGCGGCGGGCCGGGGTGTGTGGTCCGGGTCGCGGCCGGCTCCGGGGTGGGCGGAGTCGGGGTGGACGTTGTCGTCGTCGTCATACTCCGGCACGGTCACGCCAGTCCTCGGGAACGCTCGATCGTGTCCTGCTCGGACAATTCCATGGTGCGCGCGAGCATCGGACCCACCACGTCGTCCTCGGTGAGGAATCCGTCGTGCCCGGCGGGGCTCTCGATCACCACGAGGGGATCGGCGCCCGGCAGCAGCGCGGCCAGCTCCTCCTGCTGACGCAGCGGGTAGAGCCGGTCGGTGGTCACGCCGCCGATCACACACGGCACCGGGCAGGAGTGCAGTGCCTCCTCGACGCCCCCGCGGTCTAGGCCCACGTCGTGACGGTTGAGCGCGTCGGTCAGCAGCACATAGGTGCAGGCGTCGAAGCGGGAGACGAGCTTGCCGGCCTGGTGGTCGAGGTACGACTGCACGGCGAAGCGACCGGACATTGACAGGTCCTCGGCGCGCGGATTCTCACCGGGCTGGGGCCGGTTGGAAAAGCGTTCGTCGAGCTCCACCTCGCCGCGGTACGACAGGTGGGCGATGCGGCGGGCGATGCCCAGACCGGTCACCGGCGTGCGACCGGTGCCGTGATAGCCACCCTGCTGCCAGTGGGGGTCGGAGGTGACGGCCATGATCTGTGCCGTCTGGATGCCGATCTGATCCGCCGACGCGCGCGCGCCCACGGCCAGGACGCAGGCCGCGCGGACACGCTCGGGATGGGTGATCATCCACTCGAGCGTGCGGGCCCCACCCATCGACCCGCCGATCACCGCAGCCCAACGCTCGATGCCCAGCAGGTCGGCGAGCATCCGCTCGGAGGTGACCATGTCCCGCACGGAGACGGCGGGGAAGCGGGCGCCCCAGTAGTGGCCGTCGGGGTGCAGTGAGCTCGGCCCGGTCGACCCACGGCACCCACCCAGGACGTTGACGGACACCACGCAGTAGCGGTTGGTGTCCAGCGGCAGTCCGGGCCCCACCAGCCCGTTCCACCAGCCCGGGGTGGGGTGCAGTGAGTCGACCGGCCCCACGACGTGCGAGTCGCCGGTCAACGCGTGCTCGACGAGCACCACGTTGGATCGATCCTCATTGACCCGCCCCCACCGCTGCACCGCGAGCGTCACCGCCGGGAGGACGACACCCGTGACCAGCGTGAGGTCGCCGATGGCGACGTGGCCGAGGGTGCCGTCACCCGGAGGTAGCAGCGCGAGCGGATCGGAGGCGGAGACCATGGGCGCGTGAGATCAGGAGATCGCGGCGAACCCGAGCTCGAGGTCGGCGATGATGTCCTCGACGGCCTCGATGCCCACCGACAGGCGGATGCTGGAGATGGACACCCCGGCGTTGGCGTTGGATTCCGGGGTGCCCTGCGAGTGGGTCGTGGTGGCCGGGTGGCTCACCAGCGACCGCACGTCACCGATGTTGACGAGGCAGGAGTGCAGCTTGAGCGCGTCGATGAACGACCAGGCCCGCTTCTTGAGGTCCTCGTCGGACGCGCCCTCGGGGGCGGTCAGCTCGAATGTGACGATCGCGCCGGCGCCCTTGGGGGAGATCTTCTTCTGGATGGCGTTCCAGGGCGAGGACGCCAGGCCGGCGTAGGAGACCGACGCGACGTCGCTGCGGGCCTCGAGCCACTCGGCGATCGTCTGCGCGTTGGACACGTGCCGCTCGACGCGCAGGCTCAGGGTGTCGATGCCCTGCGCGATGGCCCAGGCGTTGAACGGGCTCGGCGCGGCGCCGGTGTCACGCAGCAGTGTGACGCGGGCCTTGAGCGCCAGGGCCGGCGCGCCGAGGTCGGCGTAGACGGCGCCGTGGTAGGCGGGGTCCGGGGTGGTGAAGGACGGGTAGAGGTCCTCGCCGTCGCGCTGCGCGCGCCAGTCGAAGGAGCCGCCGTCGACCAGGACGCCGGCCAGCGAGGAGCCGTGGCCGCCGAGGTACTTGGTGGCGGAGATGACGACGACGTCGGCGCCCAGCTCCAGGGGACGGACCAGGTACGGGGTGGCCGTCGTGTTGTCCACGATGAGCGGCGCCTGGTTGCGGTGAGCGATCTCGGCGATGGCCGGGATGTCGAGCACGTCGTTGAGCGGGTTGGAGATCGTCTCGGCGTAGAACGCGCGCGTGTTGGGCCGGACGGCGGCCTGCCACGACTCGGGATCGTCCGGGTTCTCGACGAACGTGGTCTCGATGCCGTACTTGGGCAGGGTGTGGCGCAGCAGGGCATCGGTACCGCCGTAGAGGCGGGGCGAGGCCACGACGTGTCCGCCGGCCTGGAGGATCGACTGGATCGCCGCGGTCTCGGCGGCCTGTCCCGAGGCGAACATGGTCGCGGCGACGCCGCCCTCGAGGGAAGCGATACGCGCCTCGACCGCGGCGACGGTCGGGTTGGTGATGCGCGTGTAGATGGGGCCCATCTCGGACAGGGCGAACCGGTTGGCGGCCTGCTCGGCGTCCGCGAAGACGTACGAGGTGGTCTGGTAGATCGGCAGGTTGCGGGCGCCGGTGTCGGAGTCGACGGGCTGACCTGCGTGAATTTGGCGCGTCTCGAAGGCCCAGTCTGGATTGCTGTTGTCGTATGTCATAGGGGCCTGGCCCCTCCTCTCGTCAGAGGGTCCGGCCGCTGAAGGACAACGGACCCGCGCTTGCCTGCCACCGTATGTGGTGTGGGCCAGGTCGTCTCCCGGGGCACCCCACCGCGGTGGAGGGTTGCCGTCCAGCGAGCCGGGGCTTGTCGCTGGAACTCATGACCTGGGGTCAGGCTAGCCTAGGCCGTTTACCGCCCGCAACGAGGGGCTACGTGACCGGCTGACTGGTCCCAGCCCGTAGGCCGGAGTTCGGGCACCGCGGCCCCCGGACGTGGGATATCGTCACCGGTCAGTGGTCCAGATCACAGGCGGCCCTTCCGTCGACGGACCGAGGACCGGAGGAGACCCCGTGGACCAGAGTCCCCTGATCGAGATCGGCCTACCCATCGCGCTGGCGATCATCATGGTCGGCATCGGCCTGAGCCTGACCAAGGAGGACTTCGCGGTCCAGGCCAGGGCGCCGTGGGCCACCATCGTCGGCCTGGTCGCCCAGTTGATCCTCGTGCCGCTCGTGGGCGTCGGGGTCACCATGATCTTCGACCTCTCGCCACTGCTCGCGCTCGGCGTGATCCTCGTGGCCGCCTCACCCGGCGGCGCCACATCGAATCTCATCACCTACCTGGCCCGCGGCAGCGTCGCGCTGTCGATCATCCTCACCGCCATCGCGTCGGTCGCGGTGATCCTCACGCTGCCGCTGTGGTTCGACATCGGAGCTCGTGTCATCCCCGGTGCCACCGAATACGACGTGACGGTCCCGCTCGGCCAGACCTTCGGGCTCCTGCTGGGCGTCATCCTCATCCCCGTCGCACTGGGCATGCTCCTGCGAGCCCGCAAGCCGGCGCTGGCTGACCGGATCGAGCGGTTCGTCGGCGTCGTCGGGCTCGTCGTCCTGGTGGCACTCATCGTGGGCATCGTGCTGGGGGAGCGCGACCGCATCGTCGACCTGGTCGCCTCGGTCGGCCCCGCGGTGATCGTCCTCAATGTCGCGGTGATCATCCTGGGTGGCCTGGTCGCCTGGGTCTGCCGCCTGGGCCGCGCCGAGCAGATCGCGATCGCTGTCGAGCTCGGGATCAAGAACACCACGCTCACGATGCTCATCGCGTTCACCGTGATCGGCATCGAGGAGGTCGGTCTCGCCGCGGCGGTCTACAGCATCGTCATGTACATCACCACGTTCGTGTTGGTCTGGGGCGGGCGCCGGCTCATGCGTACGGCGCCCTTACCGGCGTCAGGGACCCCGGCAGCATTCGCCGCCCCCTGAACGGGTTGACCGTCACGGGAGCCACCCGGCACGCGGCGTAACCTGCTGCGGTGCCCCAGCCCGTCGCCGAACACCCCGGTTTCTCGCCCGCCCGCGTCCAGCTCGCGATTCTCGCCCTCGCGCTGGGCGGGTTCGGCATCGGCGTCACCGAGTTCGCCGCGATGGGCCTGCTCCGCTCGATCGCGGACAGCTTCGACATCTCCGAGCCGCAGGCCGGCACCGTCATCTCCGCCTACGCCCTCGGTGTGGTGGTGGGCGCCCCGCTGCTGACGGTGTGGACCTCCCGCTGGCGGAGGCGGACCCTGCTCATGGTCCTGATGGGGCTGTTCACGGCGGGCAACGTGGTCGCCGCGTTCGCGCCCACCCTCGAAACGCTGGTCGCCGCACGCTTCCTCGCCGGCATCCCGCACGGCGCGTACTTCGGCGTCGCCTCACTGGTCGCGGCCTCTCTCGCCGGGGCCGGCAAGCAGGCGCGGGCCGTGGCCCAGGTGCTGCTCGGTCTGTCCGTGGCGAACGTGATCGGCGTGCCCGTGGCCACCTGGCTCGGGGAGGCCGCGGGCTGGGAGTCCGCGTTTCTCGCTGTCGGAGTGATCGGGGCCGCGACCGTGGTGGCCATCCTCGTCGTCGTCCCCGAACCCACGGTGGGCGTCGTGGTCAGGGCGCGCGAGGAGTTGGCGGCGCTCGCCCGCCCGCAGATCCTCGCCACCCTCGCGGTGGGCGCAGTGGGCTTCGGCGGCATGTTCGCCATCTACACCTACATCCAGTGGACGATGGTCGACGTCGCCGGCATCGACCGCGCCTGGATGCCCGCTGTGCTGGCGGTGTACGGGCTCGGCATGGTCGCCGGCAACGTGGTGGGCGGCATCATCGCCGACCGCGATCTCGACCGCGGCCTGGTGGTCATCGCGACCGTCATGACGGCCGTCCTGGCCCTGTTCTCGCTCGCGGCGCACAATCCGGTCACCGCGGTGATCGGGCTCTTCCTCGTGGGCGCCACCGGCTCGGCGCTCGTGCCCGGCCTGCAGACCCGCCTCATGCGCTACGCCGGACGCGGGCAGACGCTGGCGGCCTCCCTCAACCACTCGGCGCTCAACGCCGCGAACGCGCTCGGGGCGTGGATCGGCGGCGTGGTGATCGCGTTCGGCTTCGGCTACACCTCTCCCGCACTCGCGGGGGCGGCGCTGGCGGCGCTCGGGCTGGCGATCCTCGTGGCCGCGGTCCTGGGGGCCCGGCGCTCGGAGGCCGCCTGATCGGTGTGCGGAGTCTCGGTCACGTTCGGCGTCAATCTGCCATCCCGAGGAAGACGATCATGCTGCGTTCCAAGGCGACCAGGTGTTCCGGCTCCAGCGTCCCGACCCGTTCGCGGACCCGATCTCGTGGAGCGGCGGTGAGTTTGTCGACCATCAGCCGTGATGCTGTGGTCAGACCATTGAGCGGCGAAGGCTCGACCGCGGGCCGGAAGAGTGGTGCCTCAGTCGGGTTGGTGGTCAACGGGCACACCACGACCGAGGCCGTGGCGTCGAATCGGTCGTCCTGGACGATGACCACCGGGCGGGGCTTGCCTGCGTAGCCACGCCCTGACGCGGTCCAGATCTCGCCGCGCCGCATCGTCAGTCGTCGTCCCAATCGGTGGACAGCGAGTCAACGAATACCTGATCCTCCGTGTCCTGTGCGCTGCCGGCGATCGCAACAGACTGCTTGTGCGCCTCGATGCTGAAGCCCGGCCACGTCACATCCGGGACCCACATCTGGATGGGCCGCAGTCCTTGCGCCCGCAGGCGTTCGCGGTGGCGGCGAACCCGGTCCTTCGTGCTCATGTCGCCATGTTACATGTAACGGACGGGTGGGCGCGGGTGTTGGCCCGAGGCTGTTATCGGGGGGCGCTACGATGGCGGCCGTGAGCCTTACCGTGTCGACCGTCAACGTCAACGGGATCCGCGCCGCCGTCAAGCAGCGCTCGGAGACCAACCTCGGATTTCTGCCCTGGCTGGAGACCAGCGGGGTGGACATCGTCGCCCTGCAGGAGGTGCGCGCCGACGAGGACCAGACCCGCAAGGCGCTTGCCCCCGCGCTCGAGGCCGGATGGCACCTCATCGGGTCGCCCTCGTCCCTCAAGGGGCGTGCCGGCGTGGCGCTGTTGTCGCGGCAGGAGCCGGCCGAGGTGTGCGTCGGCCACGGGGACCCGGAGTTCGCCGAGTCCGGGCGATATATCGAAGCCGTCTACCCGGGCGCGGTCGACGGCGAGACCGTCACCGTGGCGAGCCTGTACCTGCCGTCGGGGTCGGCGGGCACGCCCAAGCAGGACGAGAAGGACCGCTTCCTGGCGTCATTCCGGGAGCACCTCGCCGAGCGGGCCGCAACCGTGGGGGCCCGCGACGGCCACGAGATGATCATCTGCGGCGACTGGAACATCGCCCACCGCGAGGAGGACCTGAAGAACCACAAGGGCAACCACAAGAGCTCGGGCTTCCTGCCGCACGAGCGCGAGTGGATGACCGGTGTGTTCGCCGAGGGCAGCGGCTGGACCGACATCGTCCGCCATCGCCGGCCCGACGAGGTGGGCCCGTACTCGTGGTGGTCGCAGCGCGGCAAGGCGTTCGACAACGACGCGGGCTGGCGTATCGACTACCACGTGGTGACCGACGGCCTGGTCGACCGCGCGGTGTCCGACCGGGTCGATCGGGCGAGCGCCTACGACATGCGCTGGTCCGACCACGCGCCGGTGACCGTCGTCTACGAGTGACTGCGGCGCACCGTCGACTCTCGTAGCCTCGGGAGCATGACGAAGTACGCCACCGCCGAACGTCCCGATCGCACCGCGCTCGTCGAGTTCCTCACGCCCCGCCACCGGGCCGTACTCATCACCCGGCGGTCGTCTGGTGGCCTGCAGACCTCGCCGGTGACCTGCGGCGTCGACCCCGAGGGCAGACTCGTGGTGGCCACGTATCCGCAGCGGGCCAAGGTGAGCAACATCCGCCGCGACCCGGCCGTGAGTGTGTGCGTCCTGTCAGACGACTGGAACGGCCCCTACGTTCACCTCGACGGCACCGCGGAGATCGTCGACCTTCCCGAGGCGGTCGAACCACTGGTCGAGTACTTCCGCAGCGTCGCCGGTGAACACAGTGACTGGGACGAGTACCGCGAGGCGATGGTCCGCCAGGGCAAGAGCCTCATCCGCGTGACGATCAATGACTGGGGTCCGGTCGCCACGGGTGGTTTTCCGCCTCCGAGACCCTAGCCCTGGCGGACGGCGTGCACCAGACTATCGATCCAGGTCAACGGCGGTCAGAGACTGATCGCTCTGAAAATCAAAACCGAACTCACGGAAGCCGAAGTACTTGGGGACTACGCTCTCCGGGACCTCATACCGCCATGTCATGGGTACTGTTTGACCGGGCTGCGTGTTGGCATTGCAGTCCGGATTGCCGGGAACTCGGTACAGTTCGTCGACAGATGCGAACTGGCGTTCTTCAGGATCGAATAGAGTCGCTTGGACTGCTGCTCCGCACGTCAGGTCCCACGGCATCTTGCCAGTGTTCTCCACCTCGGTCGTGATCGTGATGAACTTCTGACCCGGCGCCGCGTCAGTTGTGAGAATTTCGGCGACATCAGCGCGACGACCCTCTTCGCGGATGCTGGCACTCGGGCCCTCCTCGACGTTCAGGACGGTTAGTGTCACTCCGGTCGCTTCGACGGCGACGTTCTTGCCAGGAAAATCTCGGCCCGGCTCCGCGTTCTCATTCGGCTCCGAACTCGATTCGTTATTTGAAGCACGGGGAGACTCCGAGTTCGTCACTGATGAGTCGCCGTCAGAGGCTCCGATGACAAATCCCGCGATTCCTCCGATGATTAGTCCGAGCACTAGGCCTCCGACGCCGGTCGCCAGCACGGGTCCCTTTCCAGCGCTTCCAACGGACGGGTGACCACCCGGAGTGTTTGCTGCGTGCCCGCGAGCGTCCATGCGCGTGGGAGGTGACTGCTCGTGCGGTTCGGCCATCTTGTGCTCCTAATCCTGACTTACCCTTCAGGTCGATCCTGAAGGGTAAGGAAAAGCTACTCGAGAGGTCGGACATTTGCGGCAGATGGGCAGCGCGCACAACGGTCAGGCCGGACGTGCTCCGAGATTTGAGGAGAGAAGCCGAACCAGTCACGCGGTGATTGGGTACCGATCACTTCGATAAACGCGTCGTATCGCTCCGGCCAAGCCAGATCTACGGCGGCACCTGCCCGACTCGATGAAGGTTCTGGGCTCACCAGTTGGTCGACCTCTGGAAGCAGTGCTCCCGGCGGAACGCGCAGAGCAAGTGCGAGCCTGTAAACAGTGTCCAGCCGAGGATTGGCGGGTGTTCCCCGTTGGCGTGCGTTCGTCTCGATCGCGGAAATGACGTTGCGGCTCACGCCGGACGCGTCTGCGACCACCGCTGCCGCCCGAGATCGCCGAGCTCATCGCTTAACTCGAAGCCTAATGACTTCCGCACTAAATTGAGCCAAGCCGGGGCGATCGTGGCGAGGGGCTTCTGGATGTGCTCCCGGACCAGTTGCGCGGCGGTCCGTCTCACGAGTGCTTGCCAGTACGGACGTTCGTAGAGGCCCTTGTAGTAGGAGCTTAAACCTGGATAGTTCCGATTCCGTATTCACTTTTGAGTATCAGCTTAATTGTATTAATAGCATGCGCTTAGCGGAACCTAATTGCAATAGCGAAATGTAGCGGAATTGGTCGGGGTGTGAAAGACTTAGTCTTTCTTGTCGTTTTTCCTTGACGGGATCAGCGCCGTCGAGCCTGTTTTGCCGGCGCGTTCGATCGCTCCTATTGCTCCAACCTCGAGTGCAAGCTCTGCCGTCGGGTTCATGGCTACTCCCATTTGCGAGTGGATGACTAAAAAAGTCCCGAACAGCAGGAGGTAAAGAATCCACTTCACAGTGTTTTGAGCCTGATCCGGCGTGAGGTTTAGGTAACTGACGAAGTAATTCTGGACGTACTTAACTACGAAGAAAAGTTCATCGTCTGCAGCAAGTTCATTAGAGAGTTTTTCTCCTGCGGCCTCGGGCGGTGCCGTGTCGGCAAACTTCCGGACCTGATCATCTTGTAGTGTCCGCGCCTGGAACAAGAAGGAACGTGCGGCGGGGGAGGACTTCAGGGATTCATTGAAGTTGAGTGCTGCCCTCAGAGAGTTGAACGACTCCCCGAAGTTCGAGAGTGCTCCCGTGTTGGCCAACCGCCACTGCTCGACGATCTTGCCGGCAGTATCGGCCAGGCCAGTTAGCCCCATGAGGGCCTTCGTGTCGACCTGGGTGCCAAGCTGTTCCGCAATGGTCGGTTCGTTGAAGGAGAAGAATGAGGTCGCGTTGTTCTCGGCAAGGTAGTCGGCGATGGTTGGAGTCTTGAAACCGTAGTCAAGACTGGCCTTGAGTTGGGAGGGGAAGTTTGGGCGGGGAAACAGGTCCTGGAGCGCTGCCTGTGCCGTTAGTCGTCCGCCCATCATCTCTTGCAGCTGAGCGTCGGCCATGGTCGTCGTCCCGAGAAGGTCTGCAGTCTGCTTGCTAAGATGGTCCATCGCGTTTAGCTGGGGCGTCGCGAGCTTGGCGATCTCGAATGCGGGTTGGTTGATCTTCGGAATCATACCGGTGATCATCTGCTGCCGGGTTTGCTCCAAGAGCCGGTAGGTTTGGCCGCCCATGTAGTCCCGATAGTCCACGCCGCCCCCTGGTTGTTGTCATATCGATCATACGGGGCGGGTACGACAGGCTTCAGTTACAAGTTTGTCCCGTCAGCTTCGTCCCGATGTACGACGTAGTAGTAGCGAAAGAGTCCGTCGTGTTCGCGGACTGTTTTAATGACGTGGCCTTCGCCGCGCAGATCGTGGATGCGGGCGCCGTAGCGGAACGAGAAGGTGTTCAGCTGCCGGTTCGTCGCCGAGCGCTTCTTCTGCAGCAGCTTGACGGTGCGGGCGTGCGTTGACTGTGGTTGGTGGCGCGGCTTCTTCGCGAGAGAAGATGGTGCTGTCATTGCTCACTCCGTTCGATCCGCACCTGCGCCAGATCCAAGCCTTCGAAGCTCATCTTCGTCCCGAATTGAACTGACCGCCGACCAGGTGATCGACTCTTACCGGCAGCGGTTGAAGATCGAGAAGTCGTCCCGCATGTCCAAGTCGGATCTGAAGGCGCGGCCGATCTAACACCACAAACGTGACTCCATGGAGGCGCACCTGACCGTGGTGATGGTCGCGATGGCAGTGGGGCATCTGCTTGAGTAACGCTCCAGACTGTCACTGAAACGCCTGTTCAGGGTGCTGAAGTGGTACCGCCCCTTCGAGCTGACCATCGCCGGCCAACCCGTCCACGCAGCCTCGCCGCTGCCGCCCGAGATCGCCGAGCTCATCGCCCAACTCGAAGCCTGATGACTTCCGTACGAAATTGAGCCAAGTCGGGAATCGTGCAGCCAGGCCGTTGATCAGGCATTATTATGATCGCGTCGGCCGGTCACCGCCGCGGAAGAGATCATCCCGCAGGATGATTCGGAGGGCGGTCGGGTCGAACTACAGTGGCGGGCATGGGTGCCGCCACGACTCCGCCTGCGCCGCCGAGTGGCCGCGTCGAGCGAGTTCTGGCGTTCCTGGAACGGCACCCCTGGATCACAGACGCGCTCTTCGTGGCGATCCCGTTGAGCCTGCTGACGTTTGCTGCCAGCCGCGACTCCTTCTACGGGCAGAACCCGCTCCTGCCGGGCTGGATCGAGCTGGCGGTGGCGCTCACCATGACCGGTGCGCTGGCGTCGCGCCGCACGTGGTTGGTCCCGGCCGCGATGACGGTCGCGGGAGCGGCTCTGCTCATGGTGGTGCTGCTCATCCCGCCGTCCATCCAGATCGTGGCGGTCCCGATCACCGTCTACACGGTGGCGAAGTTCGGCAGCCCCAAGGTCTCGAGGGCGTTCCTGGGGCTCGGGCTGGCGGGCGCCGTGCTGGTGCTCGTGCCCTATGCGGCCAATGTGTTCTGGATCGGACCAGCGGGTACCGGGCCGTCCTCGGTCCCGACGCTCGGCTTCCAGGAGATCATCGTGGCGACCGTCGTCGCCGGCTTCTGCGCGTCCACGGTGATGGTCGCGTGGATGCTCGGCGAGGTCGGTGCCCGTGGCCACAGGCGTCTCGCCGAGATCGAGGAGCGCAATCGACTACTGATCAGGGAGCGGGCACACGAAGCCGCGGCCGCCGCCACCGACGAGAGACTCCGGATCGCGCGCGACATGCACGACGTGGTGTCCCATTCCCTGTCGGTGATGATCGCCCAGGCCGACGGTGGCAGGTACGTGGCGAGCACCGATCCTCGGGCCGCCGAACGCGCGTTGGGCACCATCGCGAGCACCGGCCGCGAGTCGCTGGTGGAACTGCGCCGGATGCTCGGGGTGCTGCGCAGCCCGGAAGATCCGGTGGACCATCGACCGCAACCCAAGGCCACCGACCTCGCCGAGCTTGTCGCATCGGTGAGGGCCGCGGGATTACCGGTCGAGTACCGGCCGCCTGACTGGCTGGGGGAGTTGCCCGAGGGGCAGTCGCTCGCCGTCTACCGGGTGGTGCAGGAAGCGCTGACAAACACGCTCAAACACGCCGGCCCCGACGCGCGGTCCGAGGTGGTCATCAGCGCCGCCGGCTCCACCCTGCTGGTCGAGGTCGTCGATCACGACCCGCAGGTGCGCGACGGCCAACCCGGCATCGGCACCACCGGAGATGCGAAAGACCATGACAGTGAGCGTCTCGGCTCGGGACTCGACGGGATGAAGGAGCGGGTCGCGCTGTATTCCGGAACGGTGGAAGTCGGTTACGAGGACACGGGATTCGCCGTCCGCGCCCGGTTCCCCCGCCCCGGACGACCCGCCGGCACGCCCAGGGAACGTCTCCCCGCCGGGGAGGGTCGGCGGTGAACCCTATCCGGGTCATGCTGGTGGACGACCAGCATCTGCTGCGCGCCGGCTTCGCGATGCTCATCGGATCGCAACCGGATATAGAGGTCGTCGCCGAGGCCGGAGACGGCGCCCGTGCGGTCGATCTCCTCCGCGAGCGGCCGGTCGACGTGATCCTCATGGACGTGCGCATGCCGGTCAAGGACGGCATCGCCGCCACGGAGGAGATCCTGGCGATGGTCGACGCCGGACAGGTCCCGGCGGTCCGGATCGTCGTCCTCACCACCTTCGACACCGACGAGTACGCGTTTGCCGCGCTCAAAGCCGGCGCCGCCGGTTTCCTCCTCAAGGACGTCCCGCCCGAGACGCTGCTGGCCTCGATCCGTCAGGTGCACGAGGGCGGCTCCGTGGTCGCGCCGACCACCACCCGACGCCTGCTCGAGCATGTCGGTCCGATGCTGGTCACCTCCGACGCACCCGAATCGCCGCGCGACCGGGCACGACGGGCAGGGCTGACCGACCGCGAGACGGACATCCTCCTGGCCATGGTCACCGGCGACTCCAACGGTGAGATCGCCGGGCGGATGTATCTCTCCGAGGCGACGGTCAAGACCCACGTCAGGCGGGTCCTCGCCAAGTTGGACGCCCGGGACCGCGTGCAGGCGGTGGTCTGGGCCTACGAGCACGGGGTGGCGGGCCCGGGCGCAGTCCGCTGACGTAGAGCCGCTCCGACACGTCGGCGCGGCCCGTCGCCGCTGGGCCGCCCCGTCCGCGTGGGGCGGCCCGTCAACGGCGGATCGCCTCATCCCAGAGGGGCGCGGCGTCATCCCACAGGATGAGTCCCGGGCGCGAAGGAGAGCCTCGAGGAGGATGTCTGCGCAGGTCACGGCTCCATACGGTGGTCATCGACAACACGACCACCAAGGAGAACACGATGACCGAGACCTCAAGCGGCTCCGGAGGGTCCGCCTCCGCGCGGGCCGCAGACGTCACCGGCCACGCCGCCGTCCGGGCCGCAGAAGCCACCGGCCACGCCGCCGTCCGGGCCGCAGACGTCACCCGCCGGCACGGCAGCGGCGAGAACCAGGTGCTCGCCCTCGACGGGGTCAGCATCTCCGTCGATGCCGGCCGGTTCACCATGATCATGGGCCCCTCGGGGTCCGGCAAGTCCACGCTCATGCACGTGCTGGCCGGCCTCGACTCGCCTGACGAGGGTCGGGTGTTTCTCGGCCGTCGCGAGATCACGGGGATGAGCGACAAGGCGCTGACCAAATTGAGGCGCACCCGGACGGGTTTCGTCTTCCAGTCCTTCAACCTGATCCCGACGCTCAGTGTGCGCCAGAACATCGGCCTGCCGGCTCAGCTGGCCGGCGAAAAGCTGGATGCCGGCTGGGTCCGTACTGTCACCGACCGGCTGGGTATCGCGACGTTGCTCGCTCGCAAACCCCATGAACTGTCCGGTGGGCAACAGCAGCGCGTGGCGGTGGCCCGGGCCCTGGTGACCCGGCCCGCAGTCGTCTTTGCCGACGAACCCACAGGCAACCTCGATTCGGCCTCGGGGGCGGAGGTCATGCGCCTGCTCTCCGCCGCGGTCCGCGAGTACGGACAGACGGTCATCATGGTCACGCACGATCCTGGGCTCGCCGCGTACGCCGACAGGGTCATCATGTTGGCCGACGGCCGCCCGGCCGCTGATCTCGCCGCTCCGACCCCGGAGGCCGTCGCCGACACCCTGCTGCGTCTCAATCCGGGTCCGAGCGACGAGACCCTGCCGTTCGTCGAACAGGAGGCACTCGCACGATGAGAACCGTTCTGATGTCCACGTTCCGCTCCGGCGGCGCCCGGCTGCTGGCCGCGGGGCTCGCTATCGCGATCTCGGTGGGTTTCGTCGTCGCGACCTTGGCCACGATGGATTCCTTCCAGTCGAGCATGCGCACCCAGCTGGCCGGCGAGTACGCCGGCGTCGGCGCCGTGGTGGATACCCAGGGGTTCGACGACGACGACATCGGCCGCGCGCTTACCGCACTGCAGGAGCACGGGGGTGTCGGGAGCGCCGGTGCTCACTCGACATCGTTCTTCCAGACGCAGATCGATGGTCGGCAGTACAGCACTGTGGCCCGGAACCTGCCGAATGCCGACCTGCGTGCGGAAGAGTTGGCCGCCGGCCGGTGGCCCACCGAACGGCTCGAGACCGCCGTCGACGACGCGACCGCGCAGGACCTGGGACTGGCGGTGGGGGACACGCTGACGCCGACGGTGTACGACGACGCCGGCCGCGAGCAGCCGGGCCCTTCTCTCAAGATCACCGGTCTCTACACCGGTGTAGGGGCCTCTCCGCTGCCGACCGTGTTCGTCCTCGCCGAGGACCTGGCGGAGCTGGGCCGGGTCTCGACGACGGAGATCAGGATCGCCGCCCCGCTCGCAGGAGGTGACCATGAGGCACTCAAGGCGTCGGTGAGCGACGCACTGGAGGTGGCCGGAGTGGACGCCACCGTCCTCACCCAGCAGGAGATCGTCGACCGCGAGACAGAGAGGTTCTTCAGTGACGCCGCGATGCTCGCCGTGATCGTGTTGGCGTTCACCGTGATAGCGCTGCTGGTCGCGGCCCTGGTGATCATGAACACCTTCGATGTGCTCATCGCCCAGCGCACCCGGCAGCTGGCACTGCTACGGTGTCTCGGCTCGACCTCCGGCCAGGTCAGGCGAATGGTGCTGCTCGAGGGGGCGCTGGTCGGCGGGGTCGCCTCCCTGCTCGGCACGGCCGGCGGCTTCGGACTCGGACACGTGCTCGCCGCGGTGAGTGGGAGCGTGCCGGGCCTCGCCGCGCTCGAACCGCCCGTGCTGCACTGGTGGATCGTCGTGGTCGGGATGGTCCTCGGCGTGGCGGTCACCCTGCTCTCCGTGTCCCTGCCGGCCCGCAAGGCCATGCGCACGTCGCCGCTCATGGCGATGCGCCCGCTCGAAGCGGTCTCGCCCGAACCCCGATCGCGCATGTGGACCACGATCCTCGGCTCGGCACTCTTCCTCGGAGGCATCGCGGGGATGGCCGTCGCGGTCGCGGCGGCCCGGATGATCATCGCCATACCTGCCGCAGCGGTCACGGCGATCGGTCTGATCGTCCTGCTCCGGGTGACGGCGGCCCCGATGATCGCGGGACTGGCGGGCATGGTTCCCGGGAGGTGGCTGCCGTTCCGGCTGGCCGCTCTGAACTCGAGGAAGCACCCGGGGCGCACGGCGACGACCACGATCGGCATGGTCATCGGCGTCTCCATCGTCACCACGATGATGGTGGGCGCGGCACTGGCCCAGGGGTCGATCTCCAGGGAAATCGATGCGCAACGCCCCATCGACATGTTCGTCACCAGTGAGGAGTCACAGATCTTCGAGCCAGCCGAGATCGCCGCGGTCACCGATGCGGAGGGCGTTGTCCACGCCGAGGCCGTGCGGGGCACCCTCGCCCGTGTCGGCGACGACGACGTGCTGGTGCTCGGGGTCGACGAGTCCGTCGGGCAGGCGTCCCGCGGGGATGATCCGATACCGGCCGCGGGTACCGCAGCCATCGGGGACGAACTGACGGACGCGGTCGGCGCCCCCGGCGCTCCGTTGACGCTTTCCGTCGCGGGCCGACAGGTGACCGTGGAGACGACCACCGCTGAGTCCCCGTGGCCCGGCTCGATCCTGGTACCGATGGACACCCTTCTGGAGCTGGACCCCGGCGCCGGGACGATGCAGATCTGGGCACAGGTCGAGGACCTTTCGTCCGCGCAGCTGCAGACGCTGGCCTCGACGATCTCCGGCGATACCGGGCTCCAGGCGGAGGTCGGTCCGGCATTGGAACGGGCGATGATCGAGGAGATCATCACGACGATGCTCGGCATCGTGTTGGCACTGCTGGCGGTGGCGATCGTGATCTCGGTGATCGGCGTGGCCAACACGCTCTCGCTGTCGGTCATCGAACGTACGCGGGAGTCCTCGTTGCTGCGGGCGTTGGGCCTGACCAGGGGGCAGATGCGCATGATGCTGGCTTGCGAGGCCGTCGAGATGACGGTCGTGGCCGCGGGAATCGGCATCATCGCCGGGATCGGGTTCGGTGCGGTCGGGATCGCCGCCCTGCTCGGCGAGATGGATGTGCCGCTGGCCTTCACCCTGCCGTGGCTCCAGCTGCTGCTGGTGGTCGGCGCGGCGCTGCTGGCCGCGCTCCTGGCGTCCGCCCTCCCGGCCCGGCGGGCGGCGATGCTCTCACCGACCGTGGGGCTGGCCGTCGGCTGAACCGCGGCCCGGGTGGCTGCCGCCGTCGGTCGGCCGAGGCGGAGCCACCCGGGCGTGGGAAGATGTACGCCATGTCTGAGCAGTCCTCCTCCGCAGTGCCCACGCCCGCGAAGCGCCAGCGCGTCCTGTCCGGCATTCAGCCCACCGCAGACTCGTACCACCTCGGCAACTACCTGGGCGCGGTGCGGCAGTGGGTTGAGTTGCAGGACGACTACGACGCCTTCTACTTCATCCCCGACCTGCACGCGATCACCGTCAAGCAGGATCCGAAGGAGCTGCGGGAGCGTGTTTTCCGCGGCTGCGCGCAGCTCCTCGCACTGGGCATCGACCCCGGGCGTTCGGTGCTGTTCGTGCAGTCGCACGTTCCCGAGCATGCCGAGCTGTCGTGGGTGCTGAGCTGTATCACCGGCTACGGCGAGGCCGCCCGCATGACCCAGTTCAAGGACAAGGCCGCCAAGCAGGGAACCGACGGCACCACCGTGGGGCTGTTCACCTACCCGGTGCTCATGGCCGCGGACATCCTTCTCTACCGTCCCCACCTGGTGCCGGTCGGCGAGGACCAGCGGCAGCACCTCGAGCTCACCCGCGATCTGGCGATGCGGTTCAACTCGCGCCACAAGAAGACCTTTGTGGTGCCCGAGGGCAAGATCCTCGAGGGCTCGGCCAAGATCTACGACCTGCAGGACCCCACGGCCAAGATGAGCAAGTCGGGCGCGAACCCCAAGGGCATCGTCAATCTGCTCGACGACCCCAAGGTGTCGGCCAAGCGCATCCGCAGCGCCGTGACCGACTCGGACGGCGACATCCGATTCGACCGTCAGATGAAGCCGGGCGTGTCCAATCTGTTGGTGATCCAGTCGTCGTTCACCGGGCGGCCGGTCGCCGACATCGTGGCCGACTACCAGGCCGCGGGCGCCCAGTACGGCGCGCTCAAGTCCGATACGGCCGACGCGCTCGAGGCGTTCGTCACCCCGCTGCGAGGTCGGTTCGACGAGTTCATGTCTGACCGAGGCGAGCTCGAGCGCATCCTCGCCGACGGCGCCGAGCGTGCCCGCGCCGTCGCGAGCCCTGTGCTGTCCCATGTCTACGACGCAGTCGGATTCACCGCGCCCCGCCGCGGCTGAGCCGGGTCGGCTTCTGGCCGCGTGCCCGGCGCCTGCAGCCGAGTTGCAAGACATCGATCTCCGGATGCCTGACAAAAGGTGCGTTTTCGGGCTCCGGATTAGCCCCAAATGTCTTGCGAGCGTGAGGTCGTGTCTTGCAACCGCTGGAAGGCGGGGCGAGGCGCAGCTGGGCGGGTCGCGGCGAGGCCGGGCCGTGGCTCAGGCCTGGCGGGTGCCCTGTTGGTAGACCTGCTTCCAGTCATCGCCCGCGCGCTGCCAGATCGAGCTGTGCAGCGACGACGCCCCGCCCGGGCTCGTCGCGCGCCAGAGCAGGAGCATCACGTCGTCGGAGAGTCGACGGGTCTCCAGCACCTCGAGTTCGACGCCGGCGAGGGAGGACTCGGCGGCGCCCAGCTCGCGGCGGGTCCACGTCCGGCCCGCGGGGTCGACCTGCCGCCACCGCACATCGAGCAGCCGCGTGAGCTGTTTGCGGTCCCGGCGGACGGCGTCAGTGAGCAGCGACCGCTCGAGATCCACCACGAGCTCCTCGATCGCGGGCCCGGCGGCGGGAGCCCCGGGCCGCGAACCCGTCGCGCCGGGGGAGCCGGGGGAGCCGGGCTCGCCCACCGAGAAGAGGTCGGGCTCGGACGTGTCGGCGGACCTCGTCGTCGTCGCCGGCACGGCACCACCGTCGGCGGCCGGGGGAACGGCCGGATCCTCGCCCGCACCGACCGCGGTCGCGCCCGGGAAACCCGGGCCGGCCTCCGGCTGCTGCTTGGACGCGTGGGCCTTCGAGGCGCCGTTGGCCAGCGCGTCGGCCTTCTCGTTGAGCGCGTGACCGGCGTGACCCTTGACCCACTCGAAGGTGACCTCGCGGCCCCGCATCGCCTCGTCGAGGGCCTTCATCACCTCGACGTTGAGCACCGGCTTGCCGTCGGCCTTCTTCCAGCCCTTGCGCTTCCAGCCGGCCATCCACTTGGTGATGGAGTTGATGACGTACTGCGAATCGCACAGCACGTGCAGTGGCTCGTCGACGTGAGCGGTCTGGCGCAGCAGATCCAGAACGGCGGCGAGCTCGCCCTGGTTGTTGGTGCCGCGCTTCCAGCCGCCGCAGCGCCAGCGGGCGTCGTCGATGTACCAGGCCCAGCCGGCGGGGCCGGGGTTTCCGAGGGCGGAGCCGTCCGCGGCGGCGATGATCGTCACGGGATGCGATCCTGCCACCGTGGCGGGCGTCACCGCACACCGGCCGCCACGCCGGCGAGGCAATCGGCCCGCTACCGGCGAACCGAGGCGGGCCGGAGGTGCGAAACTGCTGTCCGAGGTGCAGCGCGGGTGGGGTTCTCCTGGCCGGACGGGCCGGCACCGCGGCGGGCGCGACGCGGCAGGTCAGCCCTGGAGGTCGCCGTCCTCGATGTCGTCGAGGTCGATCGGCCAGCCGGCCTCCTTGCCGTCCTGCTTCTCGGCCAGGCGGGCGGTGCGGGCGGCCTCCCGCATCTCGATGCCCTCGGTGACGAAGTCGCCCACCTCGCGGGCGATCGACCCCACCGCGTCGGTGATGATGACCGTGATGCGGCCGACCAGCGACGCGCCCGCCTGGACGCCCGCCTGGATCTGGTCCTTGTTGCGCTCGAAATCGCTCATCGGGTGCATCCCCTCTCGTCCGTGATGAACCCGAAGGTACCCCGACCCGGGCCGGTGGTGAGGCTCTCCCCGGCTCAGGCGGCCGTCGGGGACTTGCGACGCTCGATGATCACGGCGGGCGAGTCGGCCGGGGTGGGCGGCAGTGGGAGCGCGAGGCGGAACATCTTGGCCCACACGTTCGCCACCTGCTTCCACAGCGGCCCGGTGTTGTACGGCAGCCCGTGCTCCTCGCAGATCCTGCGTACCTCGACCGCGATCTCCGGGTACCGGTGCGCGGGCAGGTCCGGGAACAGGTGGTGCTCGATCTGGTGGGAGAGGTTGCCGGTGGCCAGGTGCATCAGCGGGCTGCCGGAGATGTTGGCCGAGCCCAGCATCTGGCGCACATACCACTCGCCGCGGGTCTCCTCGGCCGTCTCCTCCTGCGTGAAGACCTGCGCGCCGGAGGGGAAGTGACCGCAGAAGATCACCGAGAACGCCCACACGTTGCGGACCAGGTTGGCGGTGAGATTGCCGGCGAAGGTCAGCGGGAACAGCGGGCCGGTCAGCGCCGGGTGCACGATGTAGTCCTTGGCCACCTGCCCGCGGACCTTGCGCCACCAGCCGGCCACGAGTCCCTTGACGTCGGTCCACTTGCGCTTGCCCTTGAGTACGTTGTCGTACTCGAGGTCGTGCAGCATCACGCCCCACTCGAACAGCATCATCAGGGCGAACGCGTACACCGGGTTTCCCAGGCGGATCGGGTTCCACGGCTGCTCGTGCTCCATACGCAGGATGCCGTAGCCGATGTCCCGGTCCAGGTCGAGGATGTTTGTGTACGTGTGGTGCATGTAGTTGTGCGAGTGGCGCCACTGGTCGGAGGGGCACACGTTGTCCCACTCGAAGCTGGATGAGTGGAGCATGTCGTCGCGCATCCAGTCGTACTGGCCGTGCATGACGTTGTGGCCGATCTCCATGTTGTCGAGGATCTTGGACGCACTCAGCGCGGCGACGCCTGCCAGCCAGGCGGGCGGGAGGAAGCCGAGGAACATGAGGCCGCGCCCGGCCAGTTCGAGACGACGTTGGGTGCGGACGACGCGCAGGATGTAGTCGCGGTCGGCGGTGCCGAGGTCGACGACGACACGGTCACGGATCGCGTCCAGTTCGCGTCCGATGATCTCGACGGACTCCGCCGAGAGCACGATCGGCTCCGGCGCCGCGGCGGCCTTGGCGCGCTTGCCGGTTTTCGGGGCCGTGGCGGGCTTGGTGGCCGCGGGTGCCTTGGCGGTCTTCAGGGTGGGCAGATTCAGGATTGCCATGGTGGGTGTCCTTCCGGGTCGGGTCCGGGCGGTGGGAGGCAGGTGGTCTAGAGCTCGATCTCGACGTCGCCGACCGGGGCGGAGACGCAGATCTGGACGCGGCAGCCGGGCTCGGAGTCGACCTCACCGGTGCGCAGGTCGCGGGTCGCGCCGGAGACGCGCACCGCGGTGCAGGTGTGGCAGATGCCCATGCGGCATCCGTGCTGCGGGCTCAGGCCCGCGGTCTCGGCGCCCTCGAGCAGGGTCGTACCGGGATTGTCGGCGGTGACGCCGCTGGTCAGGTACGTGACGGTGCCGCCGTCGGTGTCCGGGACCTCGGCGACGGTGGCGGTGAACCGCTCGCGCAGGACGCCCGAGAACCGTTCGGCGCCCAGCGTCTTCTCGAGACCGGTGGCCAGACCCTCGGGCCCGCACAGGAAGATCGTGGCCTCGTGGTGCCAGGGCGCGGTCTCCTCGAGATGACCGGCGCTGAGGTGGCCGGTCAGTCCGGGGCGCGTGATCGCGCGGTCCTCGGTCGGCGCTCCGGCGCTGTCCTCGCCGGCGGTGGGGATCACGTGCACATCGATCCCGGCGCGGGACAGTTCGCGGAGCCGGTCGCGGAACGGCACATCGGCGGCGCTACGGGCGTAGTGGATCCACGTCACGCGGCCGGTCCTGGTCGAGGTGGTGTCCGTGTCGGGCCCCGCGGTGCCCGCGTCCCGGCCGACGCAGTGGCCCTCGGCGGCCAGAGTGGAGGCGATCGACAGCATCGGCGTGATGCCGCTGCCGCCGCTGACCAGCAGGATGTCCGACGGGCGCGTCGCGGGCAGGGAGATCTCCCCGGCCGGGTTGCCCAGCAGTAGGCGCATGCCCGGTTCGGCTGCGGCCCACAGGAACTCCGAGACCACGCCACCGGGATGGCGGCGGACGGCGATCGTCGCCAGGCCGTCGGCGCGGGAGGCCGGGTCGACGGGGGAGTAGTGCCGGCGATGAACCACGCCGTCGACCACCACGCCGATCTCCAGCGCGGCGCCGGGCTCGGGCCGTGCGACGCGGGCGGGAAGACGCAGCGTGAGCACCGTGACGTCGGAGACCGGGCGGTCGACGGACACGACGGTCGCCCCGGTCGGGTCGTCGGACCAGGTCACGCCCAGCGAACGGGCGTAGTGCTCGACCGGGTGCGGGGTGAGCAGCGTGCGGGCGAGTTCGCCGGAGAACAGGCTTTCGGCCAGGCCGCGACGCGAGAGTCGGCCGGGCGTGAGAAGTCGGCGGGTGAAGGACGGGTGGACGGGCGGAGCTGTCATCGGGACCTCCGTGGAGAACGTGGTCGGTGTGGTCGGCCGTCGACGGACGCCGCCGCCCCGGTCTCGAGTTCCGCGCCGCGCACCGGTGGGTGCGGTCGCGCTGAAGGGGGCGCATCCGTCCGGCTCGACCACCGGACGAAACTGAGTGTACAGGTGTTCTCTGAAATGAAAAGACCCCGGTGTGTGACAGCCGGGTTGCGGGCCCACGAACTCGAACGACATGCGGTTTTTCAGCTCGATCGCTAGAATCGTCGACGTGACGGCGCCCAGATCTCGAGCAGAACAGAAGCGGCACACTCGTGCACTCATCGTCGACGCGGGTCGTCGAACGGTGGCGAGCCGTGGCTTCTCGGGCCTCGTCGTCCGCGAGCTCGCCCGCGAGGCCGGCATCGTGCCCACGGCCTTCTACCGACACTTCGACTCGGTCGAGGAGCTGGCCACCGAGCTCGCCGGCGCCGCCGCGGACGCGCTGGGCACGCTCGTCGACACGCTGGTTTCGACCCCGACGCAGGACCCGGCCTCGGACTGGCCGCACCAGGCGAGCGCCCGGGCGGCCGAGAACCCGCAGACCTGGTCGGTGCTCGCGCGCGGACTGGTCGACACCGCGGGGCCGGATCACCGCGTTCTGTCGGCGGCCGTCGACACCGCACGCCGGCGGCTCGGGATCACCCTGGGCAGGCTCGAATCGTTGTCCGGTGCGGACGGGGCGGTGGTGGATGTGACTGCCGACCTCGTCGTCGTCGTCCTGGTCCGGCACCTTATGGACGTCGCGGCCGGACAGGACGCGCGCACCCTGGACGGGGACTGCGCCGCGCGCCTGCGAGTGGTCCTCGCCGGGGCTGCCGCGCAGTAAGCGAGCGCCCCGCAGTGGCTCAGCGACGCCGCAGTGTCAGGACGGCGCCCGCGAGCACCACCAGGGCCGCCGCGCCGACCGCCATCCAAGTTCCGTACTCCTCGAACAGCGACCCCGCTGCGGTCGTCTCCGACGCCCCCGACCCGCCCAGCGGGCCCGACGCCAGCTCCGTCACGTCGTCGTCGGCCTCGCTCGGTCTGTCGCCCAGCTGGCCGACGGCGTCCTCGGCCGCGAACCCCGCGTCGAGCAACATCGCCGCCTGCTGCCACGGCGCCTGCGGCACCCGCGTGCCGTCGAGCAGCACCACGGCCAGCCGCCTGCCGTCCCGTTCGGCCGCGCCGATGAACGTGTGGCGGGCGTCGTCGGTGAAGCCCGTCTTCCCGCCCAGCGCGCCGTCATAGTTGAAGAGGAGCTGGTTG
Organism: Dietzia sp. NPDC055343; assembly: GCF_053645265.1. NCBI lineage: Bacteria > Bacillati > Actinomycetota > Actinomycetes > Mycobacteriales > Dietziaceae > Dietzia > Dietzia sp. NPDC055343. Next base: position 24,185 of record NZ_JBSHMJ010000028.1, read on the forward strand.
TCGTTGGCCAGCACGAAGCCGGGATTGACCACCTCGCCGTCCTCGCGTGTGGTCGGGCCGGTGTACGGGGGCGGGTCGACGGGGTCGGGCGGGCCCGCGCCCTCGCCCGCCGGGTAGCCGGGGAAACCGGTCAGCTGCGTGGAGACGATCTCGGCGAACTCGGGCCGGGTCATGGCGTCGCGGAAGATCAGCGACATGTCGTACGCCGAGGACATCATCCCCGGCCCGTCCAGCCCGCTCACCGTGGCCACGTGCGTGCCCGCGGCACCGAGCGAGGCGGCGCGCGCGTTCATCGCCTCGAGCGTGTGGTCCATGCCGCCCATCTCGTGCGCGAGCACGGCCGCCGCGTCATTGCCGGACGACATCAGCAGCCCACTGAGGAGCCGGTGCACCGAGTATCTGCCGCCGGGACCCACGCCGACGAGGCTGCCCTCGGCACCCTCCAGATGGGCGTCGGTGACCTCCACGATCTCGTCACCGTCCAATTCGTCCAGCGCGACCGATGCCAGCAGGGTCTTGATGATGCTGGCCGGGCGGTAGCGGCCGTGCGGGTCCTTGGCGGCGACGATCTCGCCGGTGTCGAGGTCGGAGATCATCCAGGCGCTCGCGGTCACCTCCGGGGGCACCGCGAAGCCATCGGGCGCCACGACGTCGCAGCCGGCGAGGGCCTCGCCGCCGGCGGGCGTGGCCGGCACCGGGGGAGGGGTGGGCGAGGACTGACCGGGCAGCGGCACCTCGGACTCGTCGACGGGCGCGGGTGGAGTCGTCCGGTACGGGCACCCGGTCAGGTCGCGCGGGGTGTCGAAGTATGACGACGACGTCGTGGACGGCAACACCGCCGGCGGCGGGGGCTCCGAGAGCGGGAGGGCAGGGTCCGGCTCGGCCGCCGCCGGGATCGCTGCAGCGAGGGGCATCAGTGCGACGAGGGCGGCGGAGGCGAGGCCGGCGGCACGGCGGGCGGGCCCTCGGCGGTTGCTGATCACGGATGTCGAGTCTACGTCCGGGGGCGGCTGCGCTCCGCCTGACCCGCGAGGGGCGACCGGAGAACGCCACCTATCGAATCGCGTGGCGCCTACGGGATCCGATGGGTGGCGCACGATCCGATGGGTGGCGATCAGCAGAACGCGGGCCGATGCGGCTCGAGGCAGGTCGCGGGCAGGCCGTTCGCCGCCGCGGAATGCAACTCGGGCCGCACCCTCGACAAGAGGATGCGGCCCGAGCCGACGATCTGTGGCGAGATCAGCGCGCGAACAGCAGTGCGCGCTTGACCTCCTGGATCGCCTGCGTCACCTGGATGCCACGGGGGCACGCGTCGGTGCAGTTGAAGGTGGTGCGGCAGCGCCACACGCCCTCGGCGTCGTTGAGGATCTCCAGACGCTCGGCAGCGCCCTCGTCACGCGAGTCGAAGATGAACCGGTGCGCGTTGACGATCGCCGCCGGCCCGAAGTACGACCCGTCGGCCCAGAACACCGGGCAGGAGGTCGTGCAGCAGGCACAGAGGATGCACTTGGTGGTGTCGTCGAAGCGGGCGCGGTCGGTCGGCGACTGGATGCGCTCGGCGGTCGGCTGGTTGCCGGACGTGATGAGGTACGGCATGACGTCACGGAACGACTTGAAGAACGGCTCCATGTCGACGTACAGGTCCTTCTCCACCGGAAGGCCCCGGATCGGGGCGATCGTGATGGTGATGGACTTGCCGTCCTTGGGGAGCATGTCCTTCATGAGGACCTTGCAGGCGAGGCGGTTGACGCCGTTGACCTGCATGGCGTCCGAACCGCAGACGCCGTGGGCGCAGGAGCGGCGGAACGCCAGCGAACCGTCGATGTAGTTCTTGACGTACATCAGCAGGTTGAGCAGACGGTCGGACGGCAGCGCCGGGACCTCGAACTCCTGCCAGCCCGCCGAGTCCGGATCCTCCGGATTGAACCGGGCGATCTTCAGCGTGACCATGGTGGAGCCGGGCGGCACCGGGCGGCTGCTGGTGCCGTCGGTGGCTTTGGTGGTGTCGACTGCGGAACTCATCAGTACTTACGCTCCATCGGCTCGTAGCGGGTCTGCACAACCGGCTTCCAATCCAGCCGGATGTCGGAGAGCAGGTCGAGACCGTCCTCCTTGAACGCCATGGTGTGCTTCATGTAGTTGGCGTCGTCGCGGTCCGGGAAGTCCTCGCGGGAGTGACCGCCGCGGGACTCCTTCCGGTTGAGGGCACCCACGACGGTGACCTCCGCCAGCTCCAGGAGGAAGCCGAGCTCGACGGCCTCCAGGAGTTCGGTGTTGAAACGCTTGCCCTTGTCCGAGACGGTGACCTCGGCGTAGCGCTTCTTCAGGGCGCGCAGCTCGTCGCGGGCCTCGGTGAGCGACTGCTCGTTGCGGAACACCGACGCCTTGTCGTCCATCATGGCCTGCATCTCGCTGCGGATGTCCGCGGCGTTCTCGGTGCCGTGCGGGGCGAGCATGCGCTCCATCCACTCGCGCACCATCGTCTCGGGCTCGGCGGGCAGCTCCACGAAGTCGTGACCCGCGGCGTACTCGGCGGCGGCGATGCCGGCGCGGCGGCCGAACACGTTGATGTCCAGCAGCGAGTTGGTGCCCAGGCGGTTGGAGCCGTGCACGGAGACGCAGGCGCACTCACCGGCGGCGTAGAGGCCGGGGACGATGTCCTCGTTGTTGCGCAGGACCTCGCCCTGGACGTTGGTCGGGATACCGCCCATGACGTAGTGGCAGGTCGGGAACACCGGGACGAGCTCGGTGACCGGGTCGACGCCCAGGTAGGTGCGCGAGAACTCGGTGATGTCGGGGAGCTTCTCCTCGAGCACGTCGGCGCCGAGGTGGGTTACGTCGATGTAGACGTAGTCCTTCTCGGGGCCGGCACCGCGGCCCTCGCGGACCTCCAGGACCATAGAGCGGGCGACGATGTCACGCGGCGCGAGGTCCTTGATGGTGGGGGCGTAGCGCTCCATGAAGCGCTCGCCGTCGGCGTTGCGCAGGATGCCGCCCTCACCGCGGACGGCCTCGGAGATGAGGATGCCCAGGCCGGCCAGCCCTGTCGGGTGGAACTGGTGGAACTCCATGTCCTCGAGCGGCAGGCCCTTGCGGAAAACCACGGCCATGCCGTCACCGGTGAGGGTGTGGGCGTTGGAGGTGGTCTTGTACATGCGGCCCGAGCCGCCGGTGGCGAACACCGTGGCCTTGGAGTGGAAGACGTGCAGGTCGCCGGAGGCCAGCTCGTAGGCGACGCAGCCGGTGGCCACGGGGCCCTCGGGGGTCTCGGTGAGGCACAGGTCGAGCACGTAGAACTCGTTGAAGAACTCCACGTCGTGCTTGACGCAGTTCTGGTACAGCGTCTGCAGGATCATGTGACCCGTGCGGTCCGCGGCGTAGCAGGCGCGACGCACGGGCGCCTTGCCGTGGTCACGCGTGTGGCCGCCGAAGCGACGCTGGTCGATCTTGCCCTCGGGCGTCCGGTTGAACGGCAGGCCCATGTTCTCGAGGTCGATGACGGCGGTGATGGCCTCCTTGGCCATGATCTCCGCGGCGTCCTGGTCGACGAGGTAGTCGCCGCCCTTGACCGTGTCGAACGTGTGCCACTCCCAGTTGTCCTCCTCGACGTTCGCGAGGGCGGCGCACATGCCGCCCTGCGCTGCGCCGGTGTGGGAGCGGGTGGGGTAGAGCTTGGTGAGGACCGCGGTGCGGGTGCGCGGACCCGCCTCGATGGCGGCGCGCATCCCGGCGCCGCCGGCGCCGACGATGACGACGTCGTACTGGTGCTGGTGGACCTGACGATCGGTCATGGTGTTCTCAGTGCTCGCTTTCGAAATGGTGAAGTCCGCGGACGAATACTGCCGGCGATCAGATGTCGTAGGCGAGGCCGAAGATGGCGTAGGTGCCCAGGACGAGGACCAGGACGGTCGCGGCGATCAGGATCGCGTTGAGCCAGAACCGGGTGGAGTCCTTGCGCGAGTAGTCCGCGATGACGGTGCGGACACCGTTCGCGCCGTGCAGCTGGGCCAGCCAGAGCATGAGGATGTCCCACGTGGCCCAGAACGGGCTCTGCCAGCGATCGGCGACGTATGCCCAGTCGATGCGATGGACGCCGTCGTCGATCATCAGGCCCACCGTGAGGTGGCCGATGGTGAGGAAGACCAGGGCCACGCCCGAGTAGCGCATGAAGATCCACGCCGTGCGCTCGAAGTTGCCGCGGGAACGCAGGCGGGGCGAGCGGGGCTGCGCCAGCGAGGCGGGCCGGTCGTAAGAGGTCTGGAGAACAGGTGCGTCTGCCATGATGATCGTTCTCCTTAGATGTGCTCGAAGAGGAGGAAGAGAAGGCGTGCGGTCGCCGCGGCGAACACCACGACCCAGATCGCCAGGACGGCCCAGAGCATCTGGCGCTGGTACTTGGCGCCCTTGGACCAGAAGTCCACGGCGACGATCCGCAGACCGTTCAGGGCGTGGAACAGCACCAGGGCCACGAGCCCGATCTCCATGAGGCCGACGATCGGGTTCTTGTACGTGTCGATGACCGCGTTGTAGCTCTCCGGGCTCACGGTGACCAGGGCGGTGTCGAGCACGTGGACAAAGAGGAAGAAGAAGATCGCGACGCCGGAGATGCGGTGCGCGACCCACGACCACATCCCCGGGTCACCCTTGTAGATGTTGATCTTCTTTGTGGGTGCCGGACGCGCCGGCGCCTGCGCAGTACTCATGGGCTTGTCGTGCCTCCAGTTCGTCTGGGCGTGATGCCTACGGCGCGCGGTTCGTCCATGACAACACGGCGGGCGCCTACAAGGACTTTAGACCTGAGAGTGAACTGATGAGAAGCAGGGTGGGTACCGTGGTCCGAACAGGTAATCCCTGTTAGGGGACCCTAAATGAAGTTACCCGGGGGTAGATGAAGGTGTCCGGCGACGAAACCGCAGCACAACGGCTCATAGACCTCGACATGCTCCGCGAGCACGCCCTCCGGGCGGCCGAGAGCGCCTATCGGCCGTATTCGGGGCTGGGGGTGGGTGCCGCGGCGATCGCCACCGCTCCGCAGCGAGAAGCGGCCGGCACGGCCTCCTCCGCGGCGCACGGCAGCAGCACGCGGATCGTCACCGGCTGCAACGTGGAGAGCGCCTCCTACGGGCTGACGTTGTGCGCGGAGTGCTCACTCGTGTCGGACCTCCACCGGACGGGAGGGGGCCGCCTGCTCGAGGTCATCGTCGTCGCCCATACCGGCGAGCCCCTCGCCCCGTGTGGGCGCTGCCGACAACTCCTCCACGAACACGGTGGCCCCGACCTGATCGTGCACGGCGCGCGCGGACCCGTCCGCCTCGGTGCCCTGCTGCCCGACGCCTTCGGCCCGGAGGATCTGACGTGAGCGGGACGGGCGACGCCGCGCGGCGCCACGATGCGGTCCGGATCATCGAGGCGAAGAGGGACGGGCGGGAGCTCGACGACGACGAGGTCGACTGGATCGTCGACGAGTTCACCCGCGGGACGGTCGTCCCGGAGCAGATGTCCGCGCTCGCGATGGCGATCTACTTCCGCGGGATGAGCGATCGGGAGATCTCCCGGTGGACCACCGCGATGGTGGGCTCGGGCCACCGATTGGACCTGGCCGGCCTGACCCGCGGAGGCCGGGAGGTGCCGACCGTCGACAAACACTCCACGGGCGGGGTGGGTGACGCGATCACTCTGGTCCTCACACCGCTGCTGGCGACCTGGGACGTGGCCGTGCCGCAGTTGTCGGGGCGGGGGCTCGGGCACACCGGCGGCACGCTCGACAAGCTCGAGGCGATCCGCGGCTGGCGCGCGGACCTGAGCGGGGACGAGATGCGGCGCATCCTGTCGGACTCCGGGGCCGTGATCTGCGCGGCCGGGGCCGACCTCGCACCCGCGGACCGCGCCCTGTACGCCCTGCGGGACATCACCGGCACGGTGCCCTCGATCCCGATGATCGCGGCGTCGATCATGAGCAAGAAGATCGCCGAGGGTACCGGTGCGCTGGTCCTCGACGTGAAGTTCGGGTCCGGGGCGTTCATGACCTCACGTACGGATGCCGAGGAGCTCGCCCGCGTCATGGTGGGTATCGGCACCGCCGCCGGAGTACGGACCAGTGCGCTGGTCACGGCCATGCACACCCCGCTCGGGCGGGCCGTGGGCAATGCGGTCGAGGTGGCCGAATGCCTGGAGATCCTCGGCGGCGGGGGACCCGCGGACATGGTCGACCTGACGTGCGCGCTGGCGGAGGAGGCCCTGGCCGCGGTGGGCATCAGCGACGATCCTCGGGCCCGACTGTCGGACGGGCGGGCCATGGATTCCTACCGGGCGATGATCTCCGCCCAGGGCGGCGACCCGGACGCCGAACTCCCGCGGGCCGCGAACGTCGAGCAGGTGCGGGCGCCCGCCGCGGGCCGGATCACCTGGGATGCGCTCGGGGTGGGCCGGGCGTCGTGGCTGGCGGGCGGGGGACGCAGCGCACCGGGCGAGGCCGTCGACCACGCCGCCGGGGTGCTGCTGCACCGGGTCGAGGGCGACGAGGTGCGGGCCGGCGAGGTGATCGCCAGCGTGTACGCCGGCGACGCCGGCCGGATCGCGTCCGCTCTCGGCGAGCTGGGGGCCGCCGTCGACGTCAGCGACCCGGGCTCCGCACCCGCACGCGGCCCCGCGGGTGCGGTCGTGCGACGGCTCCGGGGCTGGTGAGGGGGCCGGATACCCCGGAGGGCGCCGGCTCAGGCCATGTCCGGGGTGGTGACCAGTTGCTCGACGTCATCGACAAGGTCCCGCCACTCGGAGGCCTCGTCGTCGTACGGCGCGGTGGGCTCGAGCAAGGTCGCATCGTCCGGGTTGAGCACGTAGTGCATGTACCGGCGCAGCGAGGATCCGCGGCCGGTCACCGACGCCTCCAGTTCCGCGTCGCCGACGTAGTTCGCCATGTCGGTGATGAGCTCCACCGCCAGGCCGAGCTGGCCCGGGTCGACCATGGACGGCCCGATCTCGATGTCGCGATCCAGCCCGGCGAGTACGTACACGTTGTCGTCGGTGGCCTGGACATCGAGGCTGCCGTCGGTGGCGGCGATCTTGATCTGCTCGTACGTGGCGACCCGGCTCAGCGTGTCGTCGTCGTTGTCCGCCAGATAGCGGCCCAGACCGCGACCGCTGGTGAACACGTACACCTGGTCGCCGTCGCCCAGGAAGACCGGGCGATCGCCCAAATAGCAGCGCAGACTCAGGAACTCCTGGTCGCCGAACACGATCTGGATGGGGTCGATGCCCACCTTCTCCCAGATCGAGCCCTCCGGGTAGCCGGTCCGGGCGGTCTCCTCGGCCTCGGGCTCCTCCTCGGGCAGGGCGGCCTCGGCGGCCTCGAGATCGCGGCGGGCCTTGTCGACCTCGCCCTTGTCCAGAGCCGGGGCGGTGATGACCTCCTGGATCGCATCCAGCACGTCGTCCCAGCCCTTGGCGACGGTCTTGCGGATGGACTTCCACAGCTTGAGGCCCTCACGGCCGTAGAACTCGTCCATGCCGTGGGTGACGGTGGCCAGAATCGGGTTGCCGTTGAAGAACTTGGTGACCGTGACCAGCTCGCAGACTTCGCCGATCGAGCGGGCGATGGCGAAGGACTGGTCGATCTCGTCCACCGACGACTCGGTCGGAGCGTCGCCGAGGAGTTCGAGGACGCCCACCAGGTCGTAGCAGTTCTCGTCGGCGGCGCGGAAGTCCAGCACGTCCGAGTTGGCGAACTGCTCCCACGACGGGTGGTCTTGTAGGTCCTGCTCGGCCCCGCTGCGCACCAGAGCCAGCAGCTCAGCGGTCGAATCGAAGGCGTAGAGATCCTCGTCGAGGCCCAGGAACGCCTCCCAGTCGTCGTTGTCCTCGCGCCAGCTGGGCGCCCAGAGGGTCGTGACGTCTCCCTCCGGGAGACCGAGCTCGATCGGGACGATGTCCTTGGCCATGTCGGCCAGCATATCCAGGCGTGGTCAGCTGGTGCCACGGCCGGCCGGGCCAGTCGCGCTGTCGGCCCGCAGCGCGTCCTGCGCAGCCTGCCTCCGTCCGCCCACGGCGAGCGCCACGGATCCCGACACCAGCTCGGCCCGCCGGGAATTGGCCTGCTCCACGGCCCGGGCGGTGGCCTCGAGGATCGACGCCGACACGGTGTCCGGCCCGTGCCGGCGCAGCCCCGCCGCCAACCGGAGATCCACCACGGTCCCGCCGGAGTCCGCGGTGGCCGTGGCCAGTTGATCCCGGCTGGTGGCGACCACCCGCAAGGTCTCGAGCTGATCGTGGGCGGACTCCCACTCCGACGCGATTCCCCGCAGACGGTCGAGGAAGGCCTCGACGTCCAGCCCGCCGGCGGTCAACGGACCGACTCCAACACCCCGTCGTCGTCGACGCCCTCGGGGGTCCAGTCGCGGCCGTCCCATTCCTCCTCGGCCCGGCGCTCCAACAACTCGCGGGCCTCGCCCGCGGCCGCGGTGAGGGCGCGCAGCACCGCCCGCGCCACCTCCGACGGCGTGCGGTCCAGAAGGCGATCGGGAACGGCGAGGCCGACCGGCACACCATTGGTGCCGACCTCGGCGACGACCCCCGACATCCGGTCGGTGTGACGGCAGGTGTCGGGCATCATCCGCCGGTCGGACGGTAGAAGCCGTAGAAGGACATGCCGATATTGTCGGTGCGCAGGCCGGAAACCGCTACAGGGTCCCCAGCCTCCACGATCTGGTCGTTGCCGATGTACATCGCCACGTGGCCGTCCCAGACCAGCAGGTCGCCGGGCGCGAGATCCTGCTGCGAGATTTGAACCCCCACCCCTTGCTCCTGCGCGAGGCGGGGGATCTCCACCCCGGCATCGCGGTAGGCCCACTGGGTGAGCCCGCTGCAGTCCAGTCCCTGCCCCGGCGTGGTGCCGCCCCACACGTACGGCACGCCCTGCTGGCTGAGGGCGTTGCGGACCGCGCCCGCGGCCTGCTCATTCGGTGCGGTGGCCGAGGACCCGTCCGGAAGCACCACCTGGACTCCGCTGCCGAGGAAGCCGGACCCCGCGTCGCCAACGCCGGCGGAGCCCGGCGTCGACACACTCCCGGAGTCGGAGCCGCCGGCCGGGGCTCCGACTCCGCCTGCGCCGGCACCTGCCGCGCTGCCGAGGCCGCCCGCGCCGGTGCCGGGCCCGGGTGCGCCCACCTCGGTGGGTGAGCCGCCGACCGCGGTGGTGGCGCCCGGCCCGGATCCCGCGTACGCCGCGGTGGTGGCGTTGATCGCGCCCGCCGCGCTCGTATCCGCGCCGAGCATCCCGGGCATGCGGGGCGTGCCCGGGATCCCGGCGGCGATCGCGTGCATCTCGGCCGTGGGCGCCCTGAGTTCGGTCTGGACCCGCTCCGCGACCTGGATGCCGCGCGCCAGATGCTCGGCGGCCAACGCGAGGAGCGCGGCCTGCCCGGGCGGCGTCACGAGGGTGGGTCCGAGGGCGGCGGCGCGCGCGATGAACTCGTTGACGATCCCGATCACCTCGATCGTCCCGCGCACGACGATCTCGGCGGCCACGGCGGTGACCCGCGCGATCTCCACAGCGGAGTCGGTGAGTGCGCCGATGGTCCGGCCGACCTCCGCGATCGACTGGGCGGCACCCAGTGCGGCGAGGGAGTCCCACGATTCGGACAGCAGCCGCTCGAGTGGCGGCCCCAACTGGTCGGCCACCTCCAGGCCGTCGCTGACCGGCCGCATGACGTTCTGCGCCTCCGCGGGGACGAACTCCTCGGTGGAGAGCAGGTCGAGGACCTGCCTGATGGGGCCGACGTAGGCCAATGCGTCCGCGATCACCGGATCACACCGTCCATCCGGTCAGGCCCCGGCCGGCCGCGCCGATGGCCCGGGCGCCCGCGGTGTCGGTGTCCTCGAACAACCGGGCCGACTCCAGCACCAGATCCCCGGCGGCATCGGTCACCCGGGCGACCCCGGCGAGCACCTCCCGGTGGCGGGAGGTGGCCGCCAGCAGGGCCGACATGAACTCGGCCCCCACCGGCCCCACCACCGGCACCACCGCCGCGAGCGGTAGCGAGTCGACCGCGTCGAGCGCTCCCCCCAGCGTCTCGGCCAGGGTGGTCAGCCCCGTACCCAGCTCACGTAAACCGTCGACATGGACCTCGATCGCCCCGTCTGCCATGGTCGCGCCCCCCCTTGTCCTGCCTTCTGTCCCGTCACAGGGTTCGACGAGCAGGGGAGACGATCCGGTTCCAGCACCCGCGAAAAACTTCTCGTGTGGAATCCTGACGGGCATGGACATCATCGTCGTGGACCACCCCCTGGTCGGGGATCGCCTCCGTACGCTGCGCGATTCCGGCACCGATACCGCGGGTTTCCGGGCCGCGATGGACGCTCTGGGAACCATGCTCTGTTACGAGGCCTTCCGTTCGGTGCCGACGGTCGAGATCCCGGTGACCACCCCCGTGATCGAGACGACCGGGGTCGCGGTGGACGGCGTCCCGCTCATCGTGCCGGTGCTGCGGGCCGGGCTCGGTCTGTTGGAGCCGGCGACCCGCCTGCTGCCCGGCGCGCAGGTCGGCTTCATCGGCCTGGCGCGCGATGAGCAGACCCACGAGCCCTTCTCCTACCTGTGCTCGCTACCTGATGATCTCGCCGGCAGGCACGTGGTGGTGCTCGACCCGATGCTCGCGACCGGCGGCTCACTGGTCACCACCCTGGAGACGCTCACCGCCCGTGGCGCGACGGGCATCACCGTGGTGTGCGTGCTGTGTGCGCCGGAGGGCGTCGAGCTCGTGCGCGACTCCGGGCTCGCGGGCACGCTCGTGACCGCGACGATCGACGAGCGACTCGACGAGGCGGCCTTCATCGTCCCGGGCCTCGGCGACGCCGGCGACCGTCTCTTCGGTCCGCGCTAACGCGCCCGGCCGGCGATGGCGTCCGCGACCCGGTCGGCCAGACCCGCGAGCCGGTGTTCGACCCCGGCTCGGTCCGCCGGGGAGGGCTCCGGCGGTGTCCACGCCTCGACGTAGGTCTTGAGCAGCGGCTCGGTCCCCGAGGGGCGGATCACCGCGCGGGCGCCGTCGATGTCCACACGCAGGCCGGCGGTCCCGTCGAGGGAGTGAACCGCGGGCCGGGCCCCCCTGTTACCCGCGCCGCCGAGCAGCGCCGCGGCCCCGGCCAGCGCGACGGCGGGATCAGCGCCGACCGCCAGCGGCAGAGTCTCGTTGCGCCGGACGTGCACGCCGAACTCCCGCCCCAGCGCGTCGAGACGTTCACCGACAGCGGGCCCGCCGGCCCCGACCATCGCGCACCAGAGCGCGGCGGCGGAGATGCCGTCCTTGTCGGCCACGACCTCCGGCAGCACGCAGTGCCCGATCGCCTCCTCGTACGCGTACCGCAGCGGCCGTCCGGCGCGCACGAGCCACTTGAACCCGGTCAGCGTTTGAACATGCCGACCGCCGCGCGCGGGAACGATCAGCGACGGCAGCCGCGACGACACGATCGTCGATGCCACCACGGGGGTGCTCCGGCCGGCGCCGGCCCCCGGCAGCGGCGCCCGCAGCAGGTGGTCGGCGAGCACGGCGCCGGTCTCGTCGCCGTCGAGCATCCGCCAACGCCCGTCCGGCCCGGCCACACCCACGGCGCACCGGTCGGCGTCGGGGTCGAGCGCGATCGCCACATCGGCCTCGATCTCCGCCGCCAGCGCGAGCAGCCGCTCGGTGGTCTGCGCGCGCTCCGGGTTGGGGGAGTCGACGGTCGGGAAGTCGGGGTCGGGCTCGGCCTGCTCGGCCACCATCACGACGTCCCGCACCCCGATCCCGGCCAGAACGCGCAGGCAGACCTCGCCGCCCACCCCGTGGACGGGCGTCAGCGCGACGCGCGGAGGCCGGGCGGGCGCGGGGATCCGGGCCACGACGGCAGCGACGTAGTCGTCGACCAGCGCCGGGTCGACCCGCACCTCACCGCGACCGGGGTTGACCGCGGTGCCCCCGCGCGGCGCGGTCTCGTCGTCGTTCCATACTGACGCTGCGGGGACGGCGACGCCCTCTCGCGCGGCCGCCACCAGGTGCGCCTCGATGTGGACGTCGGTGGGCGGCACGATCTGCGCGCCCCCGCGCCCATAGACCTTGATGCCGTTGTCGCCGGCCGGATTGTGGGACGCGGTCACCATGAGCCCCGCCGCCGCGCCACGCGACCGCACCGCCGCCGCCACGACGGGGGTGGGGACCGGGCCCGGGGGGACAACGACGACGAAGCCGGCCGCCGCCACCACCGCAGCCGCGACCTCGACGAACCGCGCCGACCCGTGGCGCGCGTCCCCGCCGACGACGACCGTCGACCCGGGCGACTCCTGCTCACGCAGGTGGCGGGCGACGGCGGTCGCGACCAGTGCGACCGTACCCTCGTTCATCCGGGCGGGGCCGTCCCCGAGTGGGGCGCGGACGCCCGCCGTACCGAATCGCAGTGGCGCGAGATCGGGGGCGGCGTCGGAGGTCGGGTCGTGGGGACTGGGCACGGTCGGCCTCGTTCAGACGCGGGCGACGGCCGGCACGAGGGCGCGGAGCGCCGTGGTGAGGCGGGTGGCCCCGGCCGCCCCGGCGGCGAGCACCTCGGTGTGGTCCAGCGGCTGCCCGGTGACACCGGCGGCGAGGTTGGTGACCAGGGACATCGCGACCACGTCCAGGCCCAGTCCGCGGGCGGCGATGGTCTCGGGCACGGTCGACATCCCCACCAGGTCCGCGCCGAGCACACGCAGCATGCCGATCTCGGCGGGGGACTCGTACTGGGGGCCGGGCATCGCGGCGTACACGCCCTCGCCCGGGCGGGAGTCGGTGACCCCGGCGGCGGCATCGGAGGCGGCGATGGCGTCGGCGGCCGCCTCGCGCAGAGTCGGGCGGTAGGCGTCCACCAGATCGACGAACAGGGGGCCGGTCAGCGGGGAGCGGCCGGTGAGGTTGAGGTGGTCGCGGATGAGGACCAGGTCGCCCACGGTCAGGCCGTCGCGCAGGCCGCCGGCGGCGTTGGTGAGCACCAGCACGCGGGAGCCGGTGGCGGCGGCGACGTGGGCGGGGTGGACGACCGGCTCGGTGCCGTGACCCTCGTACAGGTGTGTGCGGCCTGCGATCGACAGGAGGGTGACGCCGTCCACCAGGCAGCTGGTGACGGTCCCGCGGTGACCGACGGCCGACGGCGCGACGAACCCCGGCAGCTCCGACACCGGGATCGTCACCGCGGTGCCCGGGTCGGCGAGTCCGGTCACGACCTCCGACCAGCCCGAGCCCAGTACCAGCGTGACCTCGTGCGAAGGGCGGCCGGTGGCGCGGGCGATGGCGTCGGCGGCCGCGGCGGCGTCGGCGGTCGGGGTCAGGAGCGGGGCCACCTCAGGCGCCGGGGCCGACGTTGCGGGACTCGCGGGTGCGCAGCTCGCGCACGTACTGTTCGGGCGCGCCCGCGCACTCGGCGGCGTCGGCCAGCAGGCCGAGGTAGCGCGCCGACGGCAGCCCGCCCTCGAACGCGTCCATCACGTACAGCCACGCGAGGACCGTGTCCTCGGCGGCCGTCGCGGCACCGGGCCCGTCCGCCGGGCCGGAGTCGACGGCGAACTCCGACTCCTGGGCGCCCACAGGGGGGCCGTCCGGGACGGTCGGCTGGCGCGTGATGCGCACGCGGATCTTCCGGGCGGGCATCTGGTCGGTGCCCTCCCAACGGTCGAGGGAGAGCGCGTCCTCCTCGGGGACGTCGTAGAGCACGACGAACACCCGCGAGTCACGGTCCTGCACCAGGGTCGCCACCGCGCCCTCCCAGGTGGGGTCGTCGCCGGCGAAGGTGAGTCGCCAGCCCTCGAGCCACCCCGACCCGGCGAAAGGGGAGTGCGGCGCGCGGGTGGTCATCTGATCGGGATGCATGTTGGTCCCGTACGCGGCATAGAGAGGCACGCCACCGACTCTAGTCCGTTCGGCAAGCCCGGTCGGTGCACACTCGGGCCCGGCGCGGGTGGATCGGGTGGCGGATCGGGTGGGTCCGCCACCCTCGTCCGCCCGTCTGACGCGGGCCGGTCGACTACCGTGTACGGCGGACGCGACGAGTTCTGCCACCGCGGAACCGGCGCCCGGCCCTGACACCCCGTGAGCCGTGGAGGAATCTTCAGTGACGCAACGCATCATCATCATCGGCGGCGGACCCGCCGGATACGAGGCGGCGCTGGTCGCCGCCCAGTACGGTGCGGATGTCACGATCGTCGACGCGGACGGCATCGGCGGCAACTGCGTCCTCTACGACTGCGTCCCCTCCAAGACCTTCATCGCCACCACGGGCGTGCGCACCGACATGCGCCGCGCGGAGGAGATGGGCGTCCAGGCGCACTTCGACCCCACCGCGTACCGGCTCGGCCAGGTCAACGGCCGCGTCAAGTCGCTCGCGCGGGCCCAGTCCGCGGACATCCGCACGCAGCTCCAGCGCGAGGGCGTCCGCCTGCTGTCGGGCTGGGCGAAGGTCCACGACTCCCAGCCGGGCATGGCCTCGCACCAGGTCGCCGTGACCTTCGAGAACGGCCAGCAGAAGATCCTCGACGCCGACGTGGTGCTCATGGCCACCGGCTCCAGCCCCCGCGTTCTCTCCGGTGCGGAGCCCGACGGCGAGCGGATCCTCAACTGGCGTCAGCTGTACGACCTCACCGAGCTGCCCTCGCACCTGGTGGTCATCGGTTCCGGTGTGACCGGTGCCGAGTTCGTCTCCGCGTTCACCGAGATGGGCGTCAAGGTCACCATGGTCTCCAGCCGGGACCGCGTACTGCCGCACGAGGACGCCGACGCCGCGCTGGTGCTGGAGGAGGCGCTCAGCGAGCGCGGTGTCTCTCTGGTCAAGCACGCCCGCGCCGACGCCGTGGAACATCACGAGGATGGCATCATCGTCCGCCTCGGTGACGGCCGCACGGTCAAGGGCTCCCACGCCCTCATCTGCGTCGGCTCGGTTCCCAACACCGACGGGCTCGGCCTGCAGAACGCCGGCGTCGAGCTGCAGCGCAGCGGCCATATCAAGGTCGACCGCGTCTCCCGCACCACCGCGCCCGGCATCTACGCCGCCGGCGACTGCACGGACCTGTTCCCGCTCGCCTCCGTGGCGGCCATGCAGGGCCGCATCGCCATGTATCACGCGCTCGGCGAGGGCGTCAGCCCGATCCGCCTGCGCACCGTCGCCTCCGCGGTGTTCACCCGCCCGGAGATCGCCACCGTCGGCATCTCGCACACGCAGATCGAGAGCGGTGAGGTCCCCGCCCGCGTCGAGGTCATGCCGCTGTCCGGAAACCCGCGTGCCAAGATGCGCAGTCTGCGCCGCGGCTTCGTCAAGCTATTCTGCCGCCCCGCCTCGGGCGTGGTGATCGGCGGCGTCGTGGTGGCGCCCACCGCCTCCGAGCTCATCCTGCCGATCTCGGTCGCGGTACGGAACCAGCTCACCGTGGCCGACCTCGCCGGCTCCTTCTCCGTCTACCCGTCGATGACCGGGACCATCACCGAGGCCGCCCGCCAGCTCATCCGCCACGACGATCTGGACTGATCCGACTCGGTGGGCCGCCCGGCCCGACCCGCGTGACACTGCCCTGAGTGGGTTGCGCGCCCGGAATGCACCTTTTCAACCCACGTGTGCGCCCTGTTTGCCGCAAACAGGGCGCACACGTCGGTCTGCATGCAGCACACAGGGCGCGCAACCCGGCGGCGGGTAGCGGCGGCGGGAAAACGGTGGCGGGTAGGGGTGGTGGGCGGGCCAGGATGCGGGAGGGTCAGCCCTCGGCGTCGGCCCAGCCCAGCGTCCGCTCGACCGCATCGCGCCAGCGGGCCATCAGTCGCTCCCGCTCCTCCTCGGGCATCTCCGGCGACCAGCGGTGGTCCTCCCGCCACAGCTCACGCAGCCGGTCGATCGAGTCCCAGGTGCCCACGGCCAGGCCGGCCGCGAACGCCGCGCCCAGGGCCGTGGTCTCGGTGACCTCGGGGCGCACCACGTCCACGCCCAGCAGGTCGGCCTGGAACTGCATGAGGTACCCGTTGCCGACCATCCCGCCGTCCACCCGCAGCGAGCCGGCGGCCTCGCCCGCGTCCGCGCACATGGCGTCGACCATCTCGCGGGTCTGGAACGCCGTCGCCTCCAGCGCCGCACGCGCCATGTGGGCCTTCGTGTGGAAGCGCGTCAGACCCACCAGCGCGCCCCGGGCGTCCGGACGCCAGTGCGGGGCCAGCAGACCCGAGAAGGCGGGGACCAGATAGCAGTCACCGTTGTCCTCCAGTGACATGGCGAGCCCTTCCGTCTCGGCCGCGGTCGAGATGATCCCGAGGTTGTCGCGCAGCCACTGGACCAACGATCCGGCCATCGCGACCGAGCCCTCCAGCGCGTAGACCGGGTCGGCGTCACCGAGCTGGTAGGCCACGGTGGTGAGCAGCCCGTTGTCGCTGGCCTGGGGCGTCGTGCCGGTGTTCAGCAACAGGAACGCGCCGGTCCCGTACGTGTTCTTGGTGTCGCCGGGCTCGAAGCAGGTCTGACCGAACAGCGCCGCCTGCTGATCGCCGAGGATCCCCGAGATGGGCGTCCCGCCGAACATCCGGCGTTTGGTGACGCGCCCCAGCACACCGGACGAGGGCACGATCTCCGGGAGCATCGCCAGGGGAATGCCGATCTCGCGGCAGATCTCCTCGCTCCACTGCATGGTCCCCAGGTCCATGAGCAGAGTACGGGACGCGTTGGTGACATCCGTGACGTGCAGGGCGGCCTCGCCGTCGTCGTCACCACGCCGCCCACCCGTGAGGTTCCACACCACCCACGAATCCATGGTGCCCGCCAGCAGTTCCCCCGCCTCGGCCCGCTCCGTCCCGCGCTCGCCCCGCTCGTCCAGGTGGTCCAGGATCCAGCGGATCTTGGGGCCCGCGAAGTAGGTCGACAGCGGCAACCCGGTCGTCTCCCGGAAACGATCGGCGCCCGCCGGATGACCCTCGGCCAGGCGCGCGCAGATCCCCGACGTGCGCGTGTCCTGCCACACGATCGCGTTGTACACCGGCTTCCCGGTGGCCTTATCCCACACCACCACGGTCTCGCGCTGGTTGGTGATACCGATCGCCCGCACCGACGCCGGCTCGAGATCGGCGTCCCCGGCCACGTGCCCCATCGCGGTCCGCACGTTGGACCAGATCTCCATGGGGTCGTGCTCGACCCAGCCCGCGCGCGGCAGGATCTGCGAGTGCTCGATCTGCGCGGTGGCGGTGGCGACAGGCAGGCCCTTCTCGTCGAACAGGATCGCCCGCGTCGAGGTGGTGCCCTGGTCGATGGCCAGAATGTAGGTGTTGCGACTCACATCCCTGAGACTACGTCCGCGCGGGCGTAGAGTCGGCCTCGACCGGCCGGAACACCTCACCCCGGCCGTGGAGGGAGACCCCATGCCCACGATCAGGTCCCGGTCCGTCCTCGGCCCCGAACGCCGAGCCGAGGCGTGGCGCAGGCTTTCCGAGGAGACGTTCGACGTGGTGATAGTCGGCGGCGGCGTCGTGGGAACCGGCAGCGCCGTGGACGCGGCCACGCGCGGACTGAACGTCGCGATGGTCGAGGCCCGGGACTTCGCCGCGGGGACCTCCTCGCGCAGCTCCAAGATGTTCCACGGCGGCCTGCGCTACCTCGAGCAGCTCGACTTCGGACTCGTCGCGGAGGCACTGCACGAGCGCGAACTCAGCATGACCCGACTCGCCCCGCACCTGGTCACCCCACTGAAGTTCCTGTTCCCGCTGACCCGCCGCTTCTGGGAACGCCCCTACATGGCCGCCGGCTTCGTCCTCTACGACGTCATGGGCGGCGCCAAGAGCGTGCCCCCGCAGAAGCACTACAGCCGCGCCGGCGCGCACCGCATCGCCCCCGGCCTGCGCGAGGACGTGGTGGTCGGCGGTATCCGCTACTGGGACACCCTCGTCGACGACGCCCGGCACACCCTCACCCTGGCCCGTACCGCCGCGCGGCACGGGGCGGTCGTGTCCAACTCGACCCAGGTGATCGGATACCTGCGCGATGGCGAGCGGGTCACCGGGGTGCGGGTCAGGGATGCCGAGACGGGCGCGGAGACCGACGTGCGCGCCGGGGTCGTGCTCAACGCCGCCGGCGTGTGGACCGACCAGCTGCAGCGCATGCTCGGGGAGGAGGGCGGCTTCACCGTCCGCGCGTCCAAGGGTGTGCACATCGTCGTGGACCGCGACAAGGTCGACTCGGAGGCCGCGCTGATCCTGCGCACCGAGAAGTCCGTGCTGTTCATCATCCCGTGGGGCGAGTACTGGATCATCGGCACCACGGACACCGACTGGCAACTCGACCTCGCACACCCGGCGGCCACGAGCGCGGACATCGAGTACATCCTCGGCCACGTCAACTCCGTGCTCACCGAACCGATCACCCGCGAGGACGTGCGCGGCGTGTACGCGGGGCTGCGGCCGCTGTTGTCCGGCGGCGCCGACTCCACCGCCAAGCTGTCCCGGGAGCACGCGGTCATGACGGTCGCCCCGGGCGCCGTGGTGGTGGCCGGCGGCAAGTACACCACCTATCGGGTGATGGCCGCCGACGCCGTGGACGCCGCGGTGGCCGAGATGGGGGAGCGGGCCGAGGAGGTGCCGTCGTCGACGACCGAGCGGATCCCGCTCATGGGCGCCGACGGCTACCCGGCGATGGTCAACCGCGCGGACCGGATCGCGGACGACTACGAGATCCGTGAGGAACAGGTCGAGCACCTGCTGGGCCGGTACGGGACCCTCACCGAGGAGGTGCTGGAGATGGCCGCCGACCGTCCCGAGCTCCTCGAGCCGCTCGCCGGGGCGGAGCGGTATCTGCGCGTCGAGGTGGTCTACGCGGCGGCCGCGGAGGCGGCGCTGCATCTGGAGGACGTCCTGGTGCGGCGCACCCGCATCTCCATGGAGTACCAGCACGGCGGTGTCGCCTGCGCGCGCGAGGCCGCCGAACTCATGGCCGGGGTCCTCGGCTGGGATGCCGGCCGGGTCGAGCGTGAGGTGGGCCTGTTCGAACAGCGGATCGCCGCGGAGGAGGCGAGCCAGGTCACCGAGTCCGACGACGAGGCCGACCGATTTCTGCGCAACGTGCCCGAGGTCCGCGAGTTCCTCACGGACACCTCGTTCGATCCGGCGGTCGCGGAGCCGGTGGTGGCCGGGTCGGTGGCCGCCGACTGACAGCCACGCGGTCGATACTGCTGCGCTGCGGCAAGCGCCTGAAATACGAGAATCCGCTACTCGCGCGCGGGTAGCGGATTCTCGTGGGCGCCGGGTCAGGCGGGGGCGACGACGCCGGCCGGCAGGGCCGGCGCCGTCAGCGGATCACTTGATCTCGCAGAGCACCGTGCCCTGGGTCACGGCGGCGCCGGCTTCGACGGACAGGTCGGTGATGACACCGTCCTTGTGCGCGGTGACCGGGTTCTCCATCTTCATCGCCTCGAGCACGGCGACCATCTCGCCGGCCTTGACCTCCTGGCCCTCCTCGACGGCCACCTTGACGACGGTGCCCTGCATGGGAGCCGACACGGCGTCACCGGACGCGGCGGCACCGGCAGCGCCGCCACGGGTGCGGGACTTGGCCTTGCGGCGGACCGTGCCACCGTTGTGCGAGCCACCGAAGGCGAGGTCACCGGGCAGTGAGACCTCGACGCGACGGCCGTCCACCTCGACGACGACCTTCTTGCGCTCCACGGGCTCGTCCTCGTCAGCCGGGGCACCGGTCGGCGTCCACGGCTCGATCGGGTTGTCCCACTCCTCTTCGATCCACTTGGTGTAGACGTCGAAGCTCTTGCCGTCACCGACGAACGCCGGGTTGGCGACGATATGGGCGTGGAACGGCACGACCGTGGCCATGCCCTCGATCTTGTACTCGGCCAGGGCGCGGGCCGAGCGGGCGAGCGCCTGGTCGCGGTCCTCGCCCCACACGATCAGCTTGGCGAGCATGGAGTCGAACTGGCCACCGATGGTGTCACCCTGCTCGACGCCGGAGTCCATGCGGACGCCCGGTCCGGCTGGCTCCTCGTAGGTGGTGATGGTGCCGGGGGCGGGCAGGAAGCCACGGCCGGCGTCCTCACCGTTGATCCGGAACTCGAACGCGTGACCGCGGGGCTTCGGGTCCTCGGTGAACTCGAGCACCTCGCCCTCGGCGATCTTGAACTGCTGCAGCACCAGGTCGATGCCGGCGGTCTCCTCGGTGATGGGGTGCTCCACCTGGAGGCGGGTGTTGACCTCGAGGAACGAGATGGTGTCGCCCTGGACCATGTACTCGACGGTGCCGGCGCCGTAGTAGCCGGCCTCCTTGCAGATGCGCTTGGCGGACTCGTGGATCCGGCTGCGCTGGTCGTCGGTGAGGAACGGCGCGGGGGCCTCCTCGACGAGCTTCTGGAACCGGCGCTGCAGGGTGCAGTCGCGGGTACCGGCCACGACGACGTTGCCGTGCTGGTC
Organism: Dietzia sp. NPDC055343; assembly: GCF_053645265.1. NCBI lineage: Bacteria > Bacillati > Actinomycetota > Actinomycetes > Mycobacteriales > Dietziaceae > Dietzia > Dietzia sp. NPDC055343. Next base: position 44,614 of record NZ_JBSHMJ010000028.1, read on the forward strand.
GGCGAGGACCTGGGCCTCGACGTGGCGGGCCTTGTCGAGGTACTGCTCGACGAAGCACTCGCCGCGGCCGAAGGCGGCGACGGCCTCACGGGTGGCCGACTCGAAGAGCTCGGCGACCTCCTCCATCTTGTGCGCGACCTTCATGCCGCGACCGCCGCCACCGAAGGCGGCCTTGATGGCGATGGGAAGACCGTACTGCTCGGCGAACTTGACGACCTCGTCGGCACCTGCGACGGGGTCCTTGGTGCCGGCGGCCATGGGAGCCTCGGCGCGCTCGGCGATGTGGCGCGCGGTGACCTTGTCACCGAGGTCGCGGATGGCGTGCGGCGGCGGGCCGATCCAGATCAGACCGGCGTCGATGACGGCCTGCGCGAAGTCGGCGTTCTCGGAGAGGAAGCCGTAGCCGGGGTGGATCGCGTCGGCGCCGGACTTGGCCGCGGCGTCGAGGATCTTGTCGAACACGAGGTACGACTCGGCGGACGTGGTGCCGCCGAGCGCGAATGCCTCATCCGCCAGCTTGACGAACAGTGCGTCGGCGTCGGGCTCGGCGTATACGGCCACGCTGGCCAGACCGGCGTCCTTCGCCGCACGGATCACACGGACGGCGATCTCGCCGCGGTTGGCGACGAGGACCTTCGTGATATGAGAGCTGGCATGACTGGGCACTCAGGGCCTCCTGGTGATGGACGTCTGAAACGACGGTGTCCCCGATGGGCCCACCGATATTCCTTCGCAGTCTAATGAGAGGCCTCCCTCATGTGTGGTGTTGGGGGTCACCGGGTGCGATGGCGGGGGAGGGGCCGTGAATCCGCTATCGCCCTGACCTGCGGCGCGGCCGATGCGGCGTCGATCTCACGGCCGCAACTCGGGCCGCCAGAGGCTGTGCGCGTGCATCCCGGCGTCCTCGAGGAGCCGCCGCAGCAGCGGGAGGCTGAGCCCGATGACGCTCGACGGGTCGCCGTCGATGCGGTCGATGAACCAGCCACCGAGCGACTCGATCGTGAACGCCCCCGCGCACTCGAGAGGTTCGCCCGTGCGGAGGTAGACGTCGAGGTCCGCGTCGGAGGGTGCGCCGAAATGGACCGTGGTGTCCGAGGTGTCCGCGCCGGTGTAGGTGACGACGACAACGCCGTCGTCGTCGTCACCTACACCGGGAGCAGCCCCGCCGCCGAGGTCGGCGACCAGCATCGCGTGTCCGGTGAGCAGCACCCCGTGCCGGCCGCGCATCCGGCGCCACCTCTCCATAGCGCGTTCGTAGGTGTGCGGCTTTCCCTCGAGCTGGCCGTCGACCAACAGCATCGAATCGCAACCCACCACGACCAGTGAGGTGGCCCCGGCGGCGCGGGCCTCGGCGGCGAGCGCCGCTCCCTCGCGGTTCATGACGTCCTTCGCCTTGGCCCGGGCCAACTCCTCCACCACCCGGACGTGCGGCGTGCCCGGCGGGAGGGAGGCCTGGAGGGCGTCCTCGTCGACGCGGGAGGGCCGCACGACCGGATCCACCCCGGCCTGCTCGAGGATCCGCAGGCGGGACGGGGAGGCGGAGGCCAGGACGAAGGAGATCATGGGCTCAGCGTAGCGAGCAGCTCACTCACGCGGCAGGAGCATCGTGACGGTCAGCGTGGTGGGCTCGAGGGCCCGCACCCGGTGACGCAGCTTGGGCGTGAGGTGCAGGATCTCGCCCGGCTGCAGCCGGATCGTGCGATCGGGGAGTCCGAAGTCCACCCGGCCCCGCAGGATCTGGATGAGCACCGGGTGGAACGCCGCGTGGTCAGGCAGTTCCTGGCCCTCACCGAACTCGAACGCGACGATCTTGGTGGTCTCGTCCTGGTGGACGATCGAGGCCCCGGGGCGTTCGGCCGCGGGATCGGCCCGGCCGATCACGTCCGTGTGGTGCGTCGCGGTGCCCTCGTCGGTTCCGGCGCGGCGACCGTGCTCGCGATCCTCGCGGCCGGGTTCGCGGGCGGCCGCGGCGCTGTCGGTCGTGCCGGGTGCCGGGGCGGCGTCTTCCGTGGTCATGTCAGGTCCTCCTCGGGGCCGGATACGCGCCAGCCTACTGCCGAGTGGGGACCCGGAAACGGCGGCGGCCCCGGCCTCCCTCGTGGGGGAGGC
>NZ_JBSHMJ010000029.1:0-43364 GCF_053645265.1 Dietzia sp. NPDC055343
CCGGCTAGTGCCCCGAATCCCTTACCCGAAGTCCGCTGACCAGCAGCGATGAATGCCGCTGGCCCCGAAACCCCATCAAGAGGTCCAACTCAGGTCTGGGTTGGACTGGCGAAACCCGACTGGAGACCTCCAGCCGCTGCCGCCGACGTGGTCGACGAAGGTGTCGCCGAAGATCGTGATCGTGTACCCGTGGTTGGTGATCGCCGGGAACCCGAGATCGGTTGCTGAGGCGCCCCAACGCCCAGTTTCGTTCGGGCCTGTCAGCTCTTTGACCAGTCGTGCCATCGTCATGCCTCCTGTGTCGAGAAGTCGCCTTGGCGACGAAGTGAGCAACGTCAGTTTGCGTCGTTCACATCCACCGTGCCATGCGGGTACGACACGAAACTGAACGATTAGTTCACGAAGGAGGTGAATCTCGTTAGAGTCCGGGGATCATGCCCGGGTACAGGAAGACGTTGGACGCTGGAGTAGACGATCCAAGGCCCAGAATGGGGCGCAGCTTGTGTGGGTTCCCGGCTTGGTCGGCCTGCCAGCAGTTGTCGTACCCGCGGAACCCGGTACACACGATCTTCGTGGTCGTGCCAAACGGCGAGATGATTCTCGGCAGGCCGATGAAGGGATTGTAGAACTCCAGACGGTCAGGGGTGAGCGCAAAGCTGGTCACGTCGACTGGCCGGACGGGAGATCCCTGCCCGGGATCAACGGGCCAGGCGTCCTGAGCGTTCGCTTGTCCCACACCGACAAGCATTGATGCAGTGGCCAATGTGACGGCGGCGAGCGTGGCAAGGGTGCGGCGCATAATCAATTCCTTGCTGGGAGGGACGGTCTCAACCCGGTTATCGTCGCAGAAGTCGTATGCGTTAACAACGGAGCAAGCTGGCGTTCTCAGGCGCTCAGCGCTACTGGGAACTTGAGGGTGCACCCATCCAGGTGAACCGGTGACCGGTCGGATGGCCAGTTGCACCGCCTCAGGCCTGAAAGCGTAGGTGCCACTCGATGGCGTCGCCCACCACCAGAGTCGTGACGTGGCCGTCCTCGGCCACGAACCGGACGCTGACTCGGGAAAGTGGAGCATCGGACATGCGCCGAGCGTAGCCGCGCCAACGTGCACTTCTCGAAGAGAGCCGTGCCCCCAACATCTCCACCGGCGGGCGTCTCCTCTCTCTCCCCCGCCCCCGATTCCTAAGAACTGCGTAGGCCGTCCCAGTTCCTTGGTTGTGGGACGGCGTCAATCGACCCGCTGTTTCAGGTTGTGAGTCGAAACGCACTACACATCGTGCTTGTTCACGAAGACCAGGTGCGCCGCCGAGAATGAAGGTCAGGGTTGATGACGCGGGCCGCTTGAATCAGTGCGATGGCCAGTAGTCCGTAGATCCACACCGAGTACGACCACGGGCTGTGGGTAACCACGCTGACGCGGGGGTCGTCTCTGGTCCAGTAGGTGCAGCGAACCCCGGCGGGGAGCAGTTCGTACCCGTGGGACCAGTGGAGGTTGGTATGGAATGTGCTGGTCTGTTCCTGCGGGGGAAGCCGTTCGGGAGGAAAGCCGTCCGGCACGTGACCGTCACGAAGGGCGCAGGTATAGCCGGGGTAGTCGTTGTAGTCGTCACTGCCGGCGAAGCCGAGGAACGCGATCGCTCCGCAGATCGATAACACTGCCGAGACCGCGGCCGCGGTTCGTCTGGCGCCTTGCCCGGTCGCCTTGAAGGAAACCCAGACGATGAATGCCCAGAGCGCGAGCGACAGGGCTACCGGGGGCAACAGCGGAATCAGGAATGCCTCCACGGGTGCCTCCTGGACGTCGTCACGCAGTGCGTGGGCGGGACAGGGACAAGGGCGTCAGCTCTTGATGGCTACCGATGAGCCCGCTCATCTCGAGACCTCTCGATTGCAGCGCCATGCGACACATTTCTGCCACAACTGTCTGGCAGCCCGGTGTAGAGCTGCAGTGCCTACCGCGAGCGGGGATCGCGGTAGGCACCGTCGCTACGACTGCGGGAGGTCGCGGACCAGCGGGACCACTTCCCACTGGGTTTCGCTTCGCACCCCCTCGACCAGATCCGGCCTTGTCGAGTAGACCTCAATCCATCCTGTCTCGGGTTGGACCTCGACGAACAGTGTCTCGTCGTCGGACCACAGGAAGGACGGTTCGGGATAGAGCGACGGGTCCGTGAGATCAGTGGGCGAGGCCGCCACCAGCTGGTAGTCGTAGTCGCTGCCGTAAGAACTGTCGTCCACGATATTGATGATGCGCGTGTCCTCGGAGTCTCCGATTGGATCACCCCACACCGTCCAGATCGCCGCCTTCCACTGCTGGACAGACGCGGTGCGAGAAAAGCGCTGCGCGATCTCGATGGCAGGACGCGCACTGCACCCAACCAGACGGTCCACATCCGTCGCCAAGTCCGGGGAGGTGGCGCTGTCGATCATCGCCGTCAAGCCGCGACGGGGCGGATACTGCGCACCCACCCGCTCAGCAACCTCACGCCATGAACACCACCCGGCCTCGTCACGGCCCGCACGGAGCGTGATCGGACACAGGATCCGCACCCCGTGCGAAAAGAGTTCTCGAACCGCGCTCACGGTCCGGGCCTCGAGCAACGCTGCGATGCGCCCCTCGACTCCGCATGGCACCCATCCAGTCACGCCGACAGTCCCCCTCCGGGCGACCGTGCGCCAGTGAGCGCCGATCCGTACTTACGCAGGACAACCGGCGTCGCGATGCTCACCGCGAGGCCGCCCGCCTGGCGTCGACTGCCCGGTAGAGCGCCCAGATGATCAGCCCCACGACGGGCAGGAGGAACGCCACCATGAACCATAGGAACGTCTCGGGCCACGGCGCTGCACGGCGCCGTTCAGCGACGACGATCGCGACCGGGATCAGCAACCACACCAGGCCGGCGAGGAGCCATACGACGTCAAAGGCCAGCGGAATCACTGCATCCGCACTGCTTGCGGCGAAAGTAGTCATGTCGAGTCAGAGCCCCGTGATGCAGTAGTCGCGTTCAATACCAGCTGTCACTATCCCCCACTCACTGCCGCGAACCCGCTCCTGATGCCTGCGGAACGAAGCGGCGTCGTCGAAGACCTCCTCGACGCGCCACACCAGACGATCCTCGGTCCGGGTCACCGAGAACGACCTGCAGCCCTGCTCAGCTCGCGTCAACTCAACATGACATGGCAAGTGGGTGTCGACAAGAGCGGCTTCGCGTTCGTCGCGACACACCCATCGACCCTTCAGATGAACTTCGGTCACAAGTCCAGTATCGGCTGCCCCTCAAGCAGCACGCCCTTGAACAGCGCAACGGGCCGACCATCTGCGGTTACTGTGCGCGGTGCTGGAGGGCGCGATACAGGGTGGAGCGGCCTACTCCGAAATCTCGAGCGATCGCTGACGGCCCCTCCCCCGCCTCGATGCGGGCCCGGGCCTTGTCGACCTGCTCGTCAGTCAGGACGCGTTTGCGTCCCTTGTACTTGCCTTTCGCCTTGGCGATGGCGATGCCTTCGGCTTGGCGTTCTCGGATGATGGCCCGCTCGAACTCGGCGAACGCCCCGAGTAGCGAGAGCATCAGATCGGCGCGAGGATCCTGGACATCAGCAGCGTAGGTGGCCCGTTCGTGGACGAACTCCACACTCGCGCCCTTCGCGGTGACCTCGCCGACGATCTGCTTGAGATCAACCAGCGAACGAGCGAGACGGTCCATCGACGCAACAACCAGCTCGTCACCATCTCGCAGGTATCCGATGCACTCTTCGAGCTCTACCCGATCGGCACGCGAGCGGGCGGACTGTTTCTCGATATAGACCCGGTCGCACTCCCCCACCGCCTCGAGCTGACGCGCCTCGTTCTGATCCGCGGCCGACACCCGCACGTACGCCACCCGCTGCCCGCGAGGACGCGAGGCTCGGCGAGCCGACTTCGAATCCGGCTGTGGCTTCGGCTGGGGCTTCGGCTGGGGCTTACGCTCGATGATGTTCTCCGAGTCCGTCGACTCCACCCGAAAGTTCCAACCCAACTCGTCCCGGCGACGGAACCGAGTCCGCACGCTCCCGCGGCTGACGATGAGCACCTCCTCGCCACCATCACCCGAACGGTTCAGCAACGTCCCGATCCGATCAGCCATCGGAAGACCCTTTCGTCCGGAATCTGTATCAATAGATCCTGGACCCGACGGGCAGACGTTTCATAAAAGCCAAAACGGACCCTGTGACACAGCAGCGATGGTCGGCGGCATATCGTCCCTCACGGGTGTACCCCAGATGGACAGCCTGCTCTCCCTGTAAGGCTGCGGGCAGCTCGGGCCAGGGATTCTGTAGGGAACACCGCCCTATCGGGGCGCTAGGGGTCATGGCGGGGCCGTCAGGAGGGCCCGCCGGGGATGCCTCGACCACGATGACGGCGAACCTCGACGCCGCGAACGAGCGGGCCGAGCGGATCATCGCCGCGACAGCGAAGGTTGAGGCGCGCCAGCTCTGGAGCGCCGCCGCCGCGATGCTCCTCGCGCTCGTGCCGCTCGCGATGCTGGTCGCGGGCGTCTGGATGGCCGCAGCGGGCCTCATCACGGGTGCTCAGTGGGCGCTGGACGTGGACGGGAGCGTGTGGCTCGGCATCGGGCGGTGGCTCGTAGTCGGCGCTGGCCTCGCCGGGGCCGGCTACGCCCTCTTCGCCTCCGCCCGCTGGGTCGTCGGCCTCGCGGAGACGTGGAAGGGCCGCGGGATGCCGTCATGGCCCCGCTGGCGGAGGTGACCCCAGCTCCCGAGGGCAAGCGCGCGGAGCGCGTGCGGCAGAACTCCCCAGAGTGACAATAGGTCAGCCACTACTGTATAGTTCAGTGCATGCTGACTATTGCTTCTCGCCTCGACGTCATGAACCGGCTGGGCCGGGCCATGGCGGACCCGACGCGCTCCCGGATCCTGATGACCCTGCTGGACGGGCCGAGCTACCCGGCCGTGCTCTCGCGCGAGCTGGAGCTGACGCGCTCGAACGTGTCGAACCACCTGACGTGCCTGCGCGACTGCGGGATCGTGGTCGCCGAGCCCGAGGGTCGGCAGACGCGCTACGAGATCGCCGACCCGCACCTCGCGGCGGCGCTCACGGCGCTGGTGGACGTGACGCTGGCCGTGGACGAGCACGCGCCGTGCGTGGACGCCGAGTGCACTGTGCCGGGCTGCTGCGGGACGGGAGCGGGCGCGTGAGCGCGGCGTGCGGCTGCGACGAGCCGGAGACCCGGGTCGGCGAGGAGGCCGAGGAGGAGCGGGAGCGTCCGTGGTGGCGTGACCGCGGGATCATGGTCCCGGTGCTCTCCGGCGTCGCCTTCGGCACGGGCCTGGTCCTGGAATGGACAGGGGCAGAGGTCCCGGCGCTGGTGGCGTTCTGGATCGGCCTGCTGCTGGGCGCGTCGACGTTCACGCCCGGCGCGATCCGCAAGCTGTTCAAGGGCAAGCTGGGCATCGGCCTGCTGATGACGATCAGCGCGGTCGGCGCGGTGATTCTCGGCTACGTCGAGGAGGCCGCCGCCTTGGCGTTCCTGTACTCCATCGCCGAAGCGCTGGAGGACAAGGCCATGGACCGCGCCCGCGGCGGGCTGAGGGCTCTCCTCAAGCTCGTCCCGGAGACCGCGACCATCCGGCGGGACGGCGCGCCCGCGGAGGTCGCCGCGAAGGACCTCCAGGTCGGGCTGCTCATGCTGGTGCGCCCCGGTGAGCGGATCGCGACCGACGGCATCGTCCGCACGGGCCGGTCGAGCCTGGACACCTCCGCGATCACCGGCGAGTCGATCCCGGTCGAGGTCGAGCCCGGCGACGCGGTGTCGGCCGGGGCGATCAACACCGCCGGTGCCCTGGAGGTCGAGACGACCGCGGCGGGCACGGACAACTCGCTGACCACGATCGTGGAGCTGGTCGAGCAGGCGCAGGCCGAGAAGGGCGACCGCGCCCGCCTGGCCGACCGCATCGCCCGGCCGCTCGTGCCTGGCGTGCTGATCCTCGCCGCTCTTGTCGCGGTCATCGGCTCGCTGCTGGGCGACCCCGAGCTGTGGATCACCCGCGCCCTCGTGGTGCTCGTCGCCGCGTCGCCGTGCGCGCTGGCGATCTCGGTCCCGCTGACCGTCGTCGCCGCGATCGGCTCGGCGAGCAGATTCGGCGTGATCATCAAGTCCGGCGCGGTCTTCGAACGGTTCGGCGTGATCCGCCACGTCGCCGTCGACAAGACCGGCACCCTCACCCGCAACGAGCCCGCCGTCACCGCCGTGCTCACCACGGACGGCGTGGACGAGGCGCAGGCGTTGGCGTGGGCGGCGTCGCTGGAGCAGCACAGCACCCACCCGCTGGCCGCCGCGATCACCGCCGCCTCGCCCGGAGCTCCCGCCGCCCTGGAGGTCACCGAGCAGGCCGGGCACGGCATCGAAGGCACCCTCGACGGGGCCCGGGTCACCGTCGGCAGCCCTCGCTGGCTGGACGCGGGGACGCTTAAGGACCAGGTCGCGGGACTGGAGGAGCAGGGCATGACCGTCGTGATCGTGCACCGCGACGGGGTCCCGGTCGCCGCGATCGGGGTCCGTGACGAGCTGCGCCCCGAGGTTCCCGAGGTCGTGCGCACCCTCGCGGCCCAGGGCGTCGGGGTGACCATGCTCACCGGCGACAACGCCCGCACCGCCCGCGCGCTGGCCGCGCAGGCAGGGATCGAAAACGTGCGCGCGGAGCTGCGTCCCGAGGACAAGGCCGCCGCCATCAGCGAGCTGAGCAGGCACGGCTCGGTCGCGATGATCGGCGACGGCATCAACGACGCCCCCGCCCTGGCCGCCGCGGACATCGGCATCGCCATGGGCGCGACCGGCTCCGACGCCGCGATCGAGTCCGCCGACGTCGCCTTCACCGGCCACGACCTGCGACTCCTCCCGCGCGCGTTCGACCACGCCCGCCGCGGCAGGCACATCATCAACCAGAACATCATCCTGTCCCTGCTGATCATTACCGCGCTGCTGCCGCTGGCCCTGTTCGGCGTACTCGGCCTCGCAGCGGTGGTGCTCGTGCACGAGATCGCCGAGGTGATAGTGATCCTCAACGGGCTCCGCGCCGCCAGGACGAGGAAGTAGGAGGGATCATCGAGTGCTATAACTCCGACATGTGCTATGGCGATCCGGTAGGCGCCGCGGGCGCCCCAGTCGGGTTCGCCGAGGCCGGCGACGACGCGGTGCCAGCGCAGCAGCTCGAGGAAGTGCGCCTCGCCTGTCTGGTCGGCCGCGTGTCGGATTCGGTCCACCAGCTCGTCCACGCCGGCACCGTAGCCGGGGCCTCCGACACCGGTTGTCAGTGCAGGTCGCGGGCGGCGATGAGACCGGAGATGAAGTCGGCGGCCCTGTCTGCTTCGGCGTCGGTGAGGTCGTATGCGATCCCCGCAACGAGAGTGCGGGAGGGGCCGAGCGGTTGAAGGCCGAGACTCACTCGAGTGGTGGCCGACAGGGCTGCGCGGTCGGCGATGTACGCAGCGGTGCAACCCAGAGCATCGGCGATGGCTGCGAACTGCTCGCGGTTCATTGTCGGAGGGTGAGCCGGACGGCCTCGGGCGGCGGGGACCTGGCCCCGTTCACAAATGCTCATGTGGCTCCCGCTTACGCCGACGGCGAGCGCCAGCCTGAGCTGCGTCAGCCCGGCTTCCAGACGAACGGTGCGGATGGCCCGCCCCAGTGACCTCGCCTCAGTTGGCGTCATTGCCCCTCCCCCTCCGTGTCGGGTCGGATCTCAGCTACGACCGACCAGTGCCCGTCCTCCTGGGCGGCCGACACCACGGACGCCTCGGCCCCGTCGAGGAATCCGAGGTTTTGCAGGCGACGGTCGAGGTCGATGTGAGCGTGCAACTCACTCGGCCCGGTCCCGATGAGGTACATGGTCGCCATCGTGCCCGGTGCTACGACTGTGCGGGCACCGCTCCTGCCGGGTACGCAGATCTGCAAGCACCCAACAGTTCTAAAATAGTCACATAACGCTACTCGCGGCGGCTGGCACGATCGAAGAACGAGCGGGGACGGTCATGCTGTCCCGTCTCATCGCCTCCGCAACCAGCACCGACGCGGACGCCTCCACCTTCTCCGAGGTGGCCCGGGTGTTTGGTATCGACTGGATACCGGCCGCACGGCTGCCAGAGGGTCTCGACTAGGGGAAGCTCCGGTCAAGCCACAACCTTGCGACCTGACCGTGGGCCCTACTCCAGCCCAGGCACCAGGCCTCGCAGATCGATGATGTCGATGTGGGCAGCGGGCCCGGCGCGGAACTCCGCAACGGACATCGTCGAATCCTCTCCGTACTTATCGGCGAACCGCTGGCGGAGCCGTACTGATGAGCGGCCGAGCATCCAGGCTACTGTGGAAGTGGAACTAACCAGGAACCGATTGGGCAGCTCGCCAACGATGTAGAGCTGCGCCCGGCGGCCGGAGTCATCCAGAGACAGATGAACCAGGTCTGCGACGACGCCTCGCTTGCGCATCGTGTCGGCACCTTTCCACTGGGCGACCTTGAACTCGGCGATGCGCCGATCGGTCTCCAGGTCGTACGGCCTGGTGGGGTCATTGCCGGCACCCAGGGAGGGCCGGTTCACAACCCGTTCGTCGGGCTCGAGGATGTGCGGCAGCGCCAGGGCGATGGTCGTCGCGTGGACGACGTCGTTGAGACGTCCAACTTTCGACCGGACCAGAAGGGTGGCGTCCAGCAACTCCTGGGTGAACCCGTGTTGGGCGGCGACTGCGCCGGCATCATCGGCCGTGGTCCGCACAAGCTCCGACTCGGCCTGCGCCAACTGGGTCGTCAGATTGGCGGTTCCCAGGAACTCCGACAACCATGAACGCTGTCGCAATGTCGTTCGCGGTGCGCGGGGACTCAGCCGTCATGCGCAAATCATGACACCCGACCACGTTGCGAGGGCGGCGGGGTCTTGTCGTTGTCGCTCCTCACCCACCCGCGATCCGGCGCGGCCACCGCCTATTCGCCTCAGCCCCCGAACCACGCCCGGCCGAGCTCCGCGTAGCGGCCAGCGGCCCGCTGGAGCTCCTCGTGCGTGCCGGCCTCCACGATCCGCCCGCGCTCCATCACCAGGACGCGGTCCGCGGTGACCGCCTGGCTCAGCCGGTGCGCCACCACCAGCCCGGCGCGCCCCTTCAAGACTGCAGCGGCCGCGGTGTCGAGCCGCCGGGCCCCGGCGGAGCCGGCTTCGGCAGTGGCCTCGTCGAGGATCACCACGTCCGGGTCGGCCAGCTCCACGCGGGCCAGGGCGATCATCTGGGCCTGCATCGGATCGAGCGGATGCCCGCCCTCGCCCACCACGGTGTCGATCCCGTCGGGCAGGTCGTCCACCCAGTCGGCGCCGACTGTCCGCAGGGCTGCGCGCACGTCGTCGTCGCCGGCCTCGGGGCGGGGCGCCCGCACGTTCTCGGCCACGGTCGTGGCAAAGGTGTGCACCTCCTGCGAGACCATCGTGATGTGCTCGCGCAGCGCGACCGGGTCGACATCGGCGATCGGCACCCCGCCCAGGCTGACGGCGCCGCGGGACGGCACCACCGACCCCGCGGCGACCAGAGCGAGCGTGCTCTTGCCGGCGCCGGTGGAGCCGACCACGGCCACCACCTCGCCGGGAGCGAGCGAGAAGTCGATGTCCACCAGCGCGGGGATGTCCCCGCCATAGGAATGCGAGACTCCGGACAGTTCCAGCGGGCCGGGCTTCGGAACGGCGGTCCGCTCGGGCACCGGCATGGTGATCACCCCGACCATCCGCACCAGCGAGGCGCCGGCGGACTGGACCTGATCGGCCATCCCCACCAGCGCACCGATCGGGTTGAACAGCCGGTGGAACAGCAGCGCGGCGGTGGTCACGGCGCCGGCGGTGATCATGCCCGCATCCACGAGGAAGAACCCCACGACCAGTAGCAACGCCAGCACCGTCGCCTCGGCGCGGTTGTTCCGACTGAAGGCCCGGGTGACGAAGTAGAACACCCGGATCGACAGGTCACGGGCCAGCCCCGAGGCGGCGGTGATCCGTTCGAGCTCGGAGTCCTGAGCGTCGTAGGCGTGCAGGGTCCGCGAGCCGGAGATCCCGCCGAGGAGACGGCTGGCCCGCGTGCCGAACGCGGCCCGCTCCTCCGCGTAGATCGGACCGGATCGCGGCAGGTACCAGCGCAGCGTCGTCCAGTACATGGGCAGCGCCACCAACCCCACCAGCCCGAGCCGCCAGTCCACGGCGACAAGCCCCACGCCGGAGACCACCACCGTGAACAGCGACTGCACCACCAGCGGGATCACCGTGGTGGCGGCCTGGCTGATCTCGCGCGCGTCCTCCGCCACGCGGGAGACCAGGTCGCCGGTCTCGGTGCGCTCCATCTGCGCCGCCCCGAGTCGCAGCGACCGGTCCATCACCATCTCGCGCAGCCGGGCCACCGTCGGCTCGGTCAGCCGCGCGAGCCAGGTCTGTCCGGCCCACGTACACAGCGCGCCAACGACGCCGGCCGCCGCGATCGCCCCGGAGCCCACCAGCACCACGACGCCGTCCCCGGCGTCGGGAAGGACGTCGACCAGCCAGCCGATCACCCACGGCGCCACCAAACCTGCGACCGAGCCGACCAGCCCGGCCAGGCCCACGAGCAGAAGGAAACCGCGGCGTTCCCGCAGCAGCGGCCAGAGCACGGCCAGTGATTCGCGCGCGGTGGCCAGGGGCAGCGCCTCGGCGGCGGCCGGGGTCTCCTGTACAGATGTAGTGGTCATCGATCGACCGCCGTCCGGTAGGTTTTCGAGCTGGCGCGCAGCCCGGCGTGGGTGCCCGATCGCGGCTCACCGTGGGCGGGCAGGTGAACCACCCTGTCGGCCGTCGCGAGGAGAGGGGGCGACGACGACACGATCAACGTGGCCTGCCCCGACCGGCGTGTCCGCATCTCCCGCACGGCCTGCGCGATCTCCCACTCGGTCACGGCATCCACCGCACTGGTCGGCTCGTGCAGCACCAGCACGTCCGGGTCCGCGTGCAGGGCCCGGGCCAGCGCGATCCGCTGCCGCTGACCACCCGACAGATTGCGCCCACCCTCCTGCACTACATGGTCCAGCCCGTCCGGCAAATGCTCCACGATCTCGGCGACCGCGGACGCGTGCACGACGTCGTCGTCGACCTCTACCCCGTCGTCGGCCCCGACCTTCCCATGCCGCAGGGCGATGTTGGACCGGATCGTCCCCACGAACAGATCAACGCGGTGCGGCGCCACCACCAGGTGGCCCGCCAGCTCCGGTACCAGGGCGCTGCGGCGGTGCCCGCCGACCAGGACCGCGTCGGTGTGGTCGCCGTGGCCGGCGATCGCCAGGGTCACCGCGTCGGCGGCGGCCGGTTGCTCGGCCACCAGGGCCATCACCTCGCCGCGCGCCACCTCCAGGTCCAGCGCGCGGCCGTCGGGCAGCGGGAGGTCACGCAGTTCCAGGCGGGATCCCTCGGGAACTTCGGTACCCGACTCGTCGACCGGCGCCGACCCCCGCAGGTCCACAAGGCGCTGCGCGGCGCCGTGGGAGCGCGCGAACACGCTGACCATCATGGTGATCATCCGCACCGGCTCCTCGAAGAACACCGCCACGCCCACCACCGAGACAAGCGTGCCGATCTCCATCTCGCCGGCCACGACGCGGTACCCGGCGGCCACCAGGACCATCACCAGCACCGCGGCCATACCGAGCGACCCGATCCCCGCGACCCGCCCCGACCGCTCCGCGGTGACGATGCCGGCCTCGGCCGCGCCCTGCGAGGCCACGCGGTACTGCTCGGCCGCCCAGCGCTCGCCGCCGCCGGCCTTGAGGACGCGCAGCCCGGTCATGATGTCGGTCGCGCGGCTGCTCGCCTCGCCGATCGCGGCCTGCTGCGCGGTGCTGTGGCGCGAGATCGCCCGGCTCGGCAACGCGACCAGCACCAGGCTCAGCGGCACCCCGACCACCACGATCAGCCCCACGATCAGATCGGTCCACAGCAGGTAGACCGAGATCCCCACGATGCTGATCACCGCCGACCCGCCCAGCGCGACCTGCCGGAAGATCAGCGCGGCCACGTCGGCGTCGGCCGAACACACCGACAGCACCCCGCCCGATCTCGCCCCCTCCATCGCGCGGCGCCGGGCCAGCGGGACGCGCGTGGCCTCGACGCGCAGGTCGTGGGCCTCCTCGTTCAACGCCCGGTTGCTCATCCGCGCGCCGAAGCGGTAACTGAAGCTGAGCACCGTGAACAGCACGACGAGCCCCACCACAGACCACAGCATCGCCCGCCGGTCGAGTGGGATGATCGCGGCGTCGACGATCCAGCCGATCGCGATCGGCACCAGCGCCTCGGACAGCTGCCACAGGGTCATGAGGAGCAGGCCGGGGACCACGAGGCGCCAGCGCCGGGAGATCGCACGCCACAGGAGCCCGTTCGCCGTGGCGGGCGCGGGCGCGGTGTCGTGCGCCGTCGCCTCGCGCGTCACTGTGGGTACCGCCATGTGTGTCAGCTCCCGCCGCCGGTGGTGTCGGCGACCGGGCGTCGCCGCCCCAGTAGGTTAGTGTGACCTAATCTCGCGGCGCCATACCGGGCTTGCCACAGCGCACCCTGGGGATCATCGGGGACGGCGAATCGGCGACGTCACGCGGACCGTCGGGACCGGTGCTCGGGCGCTCAGCGGGGCTGTCGACCGAGAAAGGCGATGAGTCGCTCACCGGTGGTGGCGTCGGCCGGGGCGGGGACCTCCGGGCCGCAGACCCCGTCCATCCGCAGCGCGTCGCCGTTGGAGCGCGCGACCTCCAGATAGTGGGCGGCATCGGCGTCGTCCAGGGCCTCGTGTTCGGTCGCGCCGGCGGCGCGGGCGATGTCCCAGCGGTGCACGAGGAGGTCCGTGCCGTAGAAGCGGTCGATCACCTCGGCGATGGTGGTCGGCCCGAAGTAGCCCTCGAACTGCGTCTCGCCACGCCCGTCGTCCAGGACCTCCTGGGTGAGCGTGCGCACGGACTCCCAGTCGGCACGCAGATCGCCGGTCGCGGGATCGAGCTCGACGTGGCGGCCCAGGAAGTCGCGGTTCGTGTCCACGACGTGCCGCAGCACATCCCGCACGTCCCAGCCCGCGCACGGCGTGGGCGCGGACCACGCGTCATCAGGGACATCGTCGAGCATCTCGGAGAACTGGCGGGAGAGGCGTCGGTAGCGCTCACTGGTTGTGTCGTTCATGGCCTCATCGAAGCACCGAACCGCCGTCCGCTCTTGTACGGATCGGACATGTCCGGAAACGTCGAGAAGTACTCGGACAGCAGCGCGGCCGGGGCCCTCCCCGAGATCCGGCGGCACTCGCGGCCGAGGTGGGCCTGGTCGACGTAGCCCGAGTCCGCCGCCAGCCCGGCGAGCGTCGGCCGTTCCTCTGTGGCCGCCAGCGCGAGGAACCGCTGCAGCCGGAGCAGGCGCGCCAGGGTGGACGGTGCGTAGCCGAACAGGCGCAGGCATCGCCGGTGCAGGGTCCGGGGGTGGGTGGACAGGGCCGCCGCCAACTCGGTGACGTCGTCGTGGGGCGCAGCGGCCAGTCGGGCGAGAATCGCCTCGGCGAACGGATCGGGGCGCTCTGCGGCGTACCGGTCGGACACGAGGCCGCACAGCGCGTTTCGCCTCGAGCCGAGGTCGCCCGCGGCGGCGATCCGCCCGGACCAGCCCGCCGCGGTCTCCTCGCCGAGAATCTCCGCGGCCTCCACGCGCACCTCGCGGTAGCGCGACAGATCGAGTCCGAACAGGGCAGCCGGAACGCCCGGGCGGAAGCGGATGCCGACCGCGGTGGTTCCCGGCGGCAGTTCGAACGACCACGCCGTGGTCTCCGGGCCGCAGAACAGCAGTCGCCCCGACGACAGCCACAGCAGGTCGCAGCACGCGTCGGGGACCAGCAGGTGACGCCCGACGGGGGCGGCCGTCCACGCGCACAACAGCAGGTGCCCGCACTCGTCGGGGGGTTCGACCGGGACGTACCAGCTGGTGCGCAGCATGAGAGCCATCGTAGGCGGGCGCGCCCCGGGAGCCTGAGGGTTACGGCGCTGTGGTCCCCACCGAATACGCCGCGGCCGCGTCCCGCACCTGCATGACGTACTCCTGCGAGGCGTTGTAGGCCAGGATCGCCCGCTGCCAGTTCTCGGCCACCGAGAGGTCGCCCCCGTTCTCGCACAGCAGGCGGGCGGCGGCGATCGCGGCGTCGTCGATCTGGTTGGGGTCGGCCCGCCCGTCTCCGTTGGCGTCGCGCCCGTACTTGCGCCACGACTCGGGGATGAACTGCATCGGGCCCACGGCGCGGTCGTGTTCGGTGTCGCCGTCCCACTCGCCACCGTCGGTGTCGGCGATCTCGGCGAATCCCGGGGAGCCGTCGAGCTTGATGCCGATGATCGGCGGGAGCGCGTAGCCGTCGTCGTTCAGGGACGCCCCGCGATACCGACCGTGACGGGTCTCCACATGCCCGATCCCCGCCAGCGTCGTCCAGGCGAGGTTGCACTCGGGCCGGGTCTGGCGCATCGTCTCGGCGGCGTTGCCGTAGGCGGCGAGCGCGGCGAGCGGAATGTTCATCTGCATGTTGATGCCCTCGGCCCACGGCCGCAGCTGGTCGGAGGTGCGGCCGGGCGCGTGGATGTCCACGGCCGGCACGGGCGCGCCGGCGCCGGGCGGGATCCCTGGCGGGATGGGCGTGGGCGCCTCGCGTGTGGGGCCGTAGGAGCACGACGACGACAACACCGCCAGCACCAGCAGTCCCGCAGTCGCTGTGGTGGCGCGGTGAGCGCGAGTGAATCGAGTGGACATCGCAGGCCAGTCTGCCCGAGCCCGGTCCGGCCGTGCCTCGGGGTCTTCCCGGATCCCCGGCGGGCCGGGCGTGATCTCGGCCTCACCGTCCTGTCGCCTCACCGCACCGCTACACCGCACCGCCCATCCGCGGCCGGGAACTCAGCGCGACCGCGCCCCGAACCCGCCGGCCAGCGCGCTGAACTCGTCGAGCAGGGCGTCCCGACTGATCGGCGGCTGGTCCAGCACCCAGCGCACGGCCACGTTCTCCACGGCCATGACGATCACCCACGCGCGGGCAGCCGGGTCGACCGAGGTCGCGCCCGCGGCGGCGAGGTACACCGCCAGCAGTTCGCGGACCCGCTGCTCGAGCGCGTGCTGCGCGGCCCGGTGACGCACGGCCGGCAGCTCCTCCCACACGATCCGCAGCAGTCCGGCGTCGGCCTCGATCGCGGTGAGCAGCGCGTCGGCGATCGCCCGGACGGTCCCCGGGTTCCGCACGTCGACGGGACCGGAAGCCGCGAGAGAAGCCGCGACCCGGTCGGAGATCTCCGCCGACCAGCGGTTCATCACCTCGGTGACCAGCGCCGACTTGTCCGGGAAGTACTGGTACAGCGAGCCCGGACTGACCGCGGCCTCGTCCGCGACGCGGTTGGTGGTGAACGACTCGTAGCCGTCGCGCACGAGCACGACGCGAGCCGCCTCCACGATCCGCTCGACCATCGCGCGGGATCGCGCCTGCTGGGGAACCCTTCTCATGAACGCGAATTGTATGCGAGTAAAAACTCGCGTCATAGTTGCCTCCATGACCACCACCATGTTTCCGGTCCGTCACCGCGCCGCAGAGGAGCGTTCTGAGCGAATGGGCCGCACGCTGAAGCGCGTGGCCAAGGTCGAGGACCTCGACGAGGAGTTGATGGACCGACTCGGCCGCGGCTTCACCGAGAAGGACCAGCTCGGCAGTCGCCTGGCCAAGGCCATGCGCAAGCGCAAGGGCGAGCCGGGCTCGGTGACCCACCGGCAGCTCAGCGAGGCCCTCGAGATCGGATCTGCCGGCCTGCGTGGGCGCGACGACGTGGCGCCGGTCCTCATCGAGTACCTCGAGACGCTCGAGGCCACACCGGACTGGGTCGACTGGGACCGGATCGCGCGCGGCCAGAAGGCCTACCTGCGGTTCGGGCAGAACGCGGCCGACGTGCTGCTGCAGCTCTCGCTCATCGGCGGCTACCGCTTCGGCGGCCCATCCGACCTGCTGGTGGCCACCGGGGGCCTGACCGGCGGCACCACCCTGCGCCGCCTCGCCGAGACGCAGCACTGGGCCATGAAGCTCTCGCTGCCCGGCGGGCTGGACCCGCACGGTGAGGCCTGGCGGCTCACGGGCCATGTCCGGGCCATGCACGCGGTCGTCAATGACTCCATGGAGCCGCGGTGGGACGTCGATCAGTGGGGCCTGCCCATCAATCAGACGGACCTGGCTTCGACTCTCGGCCTCTTCGACGCCGTGGTGCTCCTCGGCGTGCGCGTGCTCGGCGTGCCGGTCAGCAGGCAGGAGTCCGCCGACATCATGCACGTGTGGCGCTATGTCGGCTGGCTGCTCGGCGTGGACGAGGACATGCTGGTCGAGCGCGAGCGCGAGCGGCACCGCATCAACTACCACATCCTGCAGGCTCAGGCCGACCTCAGCGAGGCCGGCCCACAGCTCACGCAGGCACTGGTGCAGGCGCATCGTGACCGCCACCGGGCGGGGCCGCTCCCCCGCGTCCAGGCGTGGTTCGCCTACGAGCGGCTGCTCAGCATGCTCACCGTGTTTCTCGGGCGCGAGTCGATGCGCGAGTTCGGCTTGCCCGTCCGTCCGCCGTGGGCCCACTTCTACATCGCCGGACTCAACACGCTGCGCTACCGCACGCCGTTCGGTCGCGCCCGCCTCGAGGACTGGGGCCGGAGGGTGTACGCCCGCCAGGAGCGTGAGACGTTCGGCACGGCCAAGGCGGACATCGGGCGTCCCAAAATCGACTGAAACTCGGGACGGGCGGACGCCGACCCCTTCGCGCATCGCCCATCCGCCCGGTGCCCGCGCACGCACCCGCCCACAGGACCCTCGGACCTCAGTTCGCGAGATGAGGCACTTTCGGCACATTTATGACTATGTGGCTATTCCACCTCATGTCAGCAGTGTGTGGCACGATCACCGCATGTACGTGCTGACGATCGACCAGCGACACAGCCGCACCAGCCAGGACCGCGTGCCGCGGCTCCTCGAGGCGCTCGCGGAAGCGGAGGTGCCGTGCGTCGCCGCGTTCGAGCGCACCGCCGGCGACGAGGTCCAGGGGCTGCTCGACGAGCCGGCCGCCGTCCGCGCCGCGCTACTCACGACACTGCGCGACGGCGACTGGCACTGCGGGGTCGGGGTGGGAGAGGTCGATGACGACTCGTTCGCCACCGGCACCCGCGCCGGCCGGGGGCCCGCCTACCTGGCAGCACGTGAAGCGGTGGAAGCGGCCAAGTCGATGACCGGCTCCGTCGCGGTGCGCGTTCCGGGCGATTCCGGCGCGGAGGCGACCGCCTGGGCCGCCGACTGCGAAGCCGTGTGGACGCTCGTCGCAAGGCTCGTGCTCGAGCGGACCGAGGCGCAGTGGCGCGCCGTGGACGCGGTCGACCGCTCCCCCACCCAGGCCGCGGCCGCCGAGGAGCTGGGCATCACACCGACCTCCGTCGCCGGGGCTCTACGCCTGTCACACATCCGGCAGGAGCGGGCCGCCTACCCCGCGCTCGACCGGCTCCTCGCGGGCGCCCACGCCGCCGCGACCGGCGCCGACCCCCGCGACGGCGGCCGCGCTAGCGTCGGATCCGATCCCACGACGGGAACAGGAGCCGACCGATGAGCGCCTGGCCGGACTGGCTCGCCGTGGCCGTGGTGGTGCTGTCGACGCTGGTCGTCTCGGCAGCGATCGGCTCGCCCATCGCCTCGCTCGTCCTGCGCTCGGCGCGCGTGCCCGAGCCACCCACGGTCGAGATCAGCGGAGACAAGCGCAGCCCCGTGGTGAGCCGACGCGAGAGCGCGCCCCCGGACGGCGGGGTCCGCGAGGTGCTGCGCGGCGGGATGTGGATCGGGATCCTCGAACGCGTGGGCCTGACCGCCGCGATCCTCGCGGGCCGGTTCGAGCTGGCCGCCGTGGTGGTGGCGATCAAGGCCCTGGGCCGCTACCCCGAGATCCGGGAGAACCCGGCGGTGAGTGAGCGCTTCATCATCGGCACCCTCGCCTCACTCCTGGTGGCGGCCGCCTGCGGGGCCGCGGGCCTCGTCGTGCTGGGCGCCGTGACCTGAACCGGTGAGCCCGGGCCGGTCGGACACGTACCCTCGGCCACACCATGCTCACGACGATTCTGGTTCTCCTGCTGGGGATCGTGACGATCCTGGTGATCATCGCGGCCAACGGCTACTTCGTGGCGCAGGAATTCTCGTACATGTCCGTCGACCGCAACCGCCTGGCCGCGCAGGCCGAGGCCGGCGACGCCACGGCGGAACGCGTCCTCAAGATCACCGAACGCACCTCCTTCATGCTCTCGGGCGCACAGCTGGGCATCACGGTCACCGGCCTGCTCGTGGGTTTCGTGGCCGAGCCACTGGTCGGCGAATCGCTGGGTGAACTCCTCGGCGTGGCGGGCGTGCCCGCGGCGGTGAGCGTCAGCGTCGGCACCGTGCTCGCCCTGGCGGCGTCCACGATCGTGCAGATGATCTTCGGCGAGCTGTACCCCAAGAACCTCGCGATCGCCGCCCCCGAACCCCTCGCGCGCGCACTCGCCCGCTCGACCCGCATCTACCTGGCCGTGTTCGGCTGGCTGATCATCGTGTTCGACCGCGCCTCCACCGGCCTGCTCCGGCTGGTCAAGGTCGAGCCCGCGGAGGATCTGGACTCCTCGGCCACGGCGGCCGATCTGGAGCGCATCGTCGCCGACTCCCGAGCGAGCGGCGAACTGCCCGTGCAGCTCTCGATGCTCATCGACCGGATCCTCGATTTTCCTGACCGCACCGTCGAGCACGCCATGATCCCCCGCGCCCAGACCAGCATCGTCCCACCGCAACTCACCATGGCCGAGGTCCGCGAACTCATGGCCCGGGGCCACTCCCGCTACCCGGTGGTCGCCGACGACGAACCGCTCGGCGTGATCCAACTGTCCGACCTCCTGCACCACGGCGCCGACCCGGACGCGACCGTCGCCGACCTCATGCGCCCTCCGGTCGTGCTGCCCGCACTCATGCCGCTGCCCGACGCGCTCGCCAAGCTCACCGGCGAACGCACGCAGCTGGCGGCGGTGGTCGACGAGTTCGGCGGATTCGCCGGCGTGTTGACCATCGAGGACATGGCCGAGGAGGTGATCGGCGAGCTCACCGACGAGCACGACGAGCGGTTCGACAACGTCATCGTGGCCGACGGCGAGAACCGCTGGCGCATCGACGGCGGGGTCCACATCGACGAGGTCGAGCGCGCCCTCGGCCACCAACTCCCGCACGGCGACTTCGAGACCATCGCCGGCCTGACCATCGCCGCCCACCGCGAACTCCCCGAGGAGGGCGAGACGATCACCGTCGGGCTGCCGGTCGAACCGCGCGAGTTCGTCGCCTCCGATCCGCGCCGGTACGCCGTGGAGATCACGGTGGCCAGGGTCGAACACCGCGTCCCCGCCGAGGTACTGGTCAGCCTGGTGGAAGTCGACGACGACAACGACGACATCGGCGGTCTGTGATGAGCAGTCCCGTTGTCGTCGTCATCATCACTCTCGGCCTGATCGCGGCGAGCGCGTTCTTCGTGATCACCGAGTTCTCCCTCCTCGGCGCACGCCGCCACCGGCTGGAGGTCGACGCCCCGCGCAGCGCGTCGGCTCGGGCGGCGATCCGCGGCATCGACGAGCTCACCGTGATGCTCGCCGGGGCGCAACTCGGGATCACCGTCTGCACGTTCGCGCTCGGCGCCGTGACCAAACCCGCCGTGGACGCCTGGCTCGGGCCCGCGCTCGGCTCGCTCGGGATTCCCGGCGGGGTGGCCGGCGGCGCGTCGTTCGTGCTGTCGCTGCTGCTGGTGACGTTCCTGCACCTCGTCGTGGGCGAGATGGCTCCCAAGTCGTGGGTGATCGCCGATCCCGAGCGGGCCGCCCGGCTGGTCGGCGTGCCGGCGCGGGCGTTCACCTGGGTGTTCCGGCCGCTGCTGCTGTGGATCAACCGCATGGCCAACAGGCTCGTGTCCGCCAGCGGGGTCGAGCCGGTGGACCGCGCGGCCGTGGGCGGGCAGGACGCCGACACCATCCGGCAACTCGTCGAGCACTCGGCGGCGGTCGGCGCGCTGGAGGCGTCCATCCGCTCCCCGCTGGCCGGCGCCCTCGAACTGGAGCACCTCACCGTCGGCGGCCTCGTGGACTCCGGGCGGGCGCCGACCGCGGTGGCCGCCGACGCCACCGTGGCACAGGTGCAGGACGCCGCCGCACGCACCGACCACATGCGGATCCTGATCTTCGAGGAGCCGGGGCCCGACGGCGGTCGGCGCCGCGATCCGGAGGTGGTGCATGTGCGCGACACGCTGCTCGAACCCGACGACGCCCCCGCCCGACCACTGGCCCGCACCGCGATGTGCCTGGACCGGGCGACGCCCGTGTACGAGGCGCTGGCCAAAGCGCGGGAGCGCAGCGAGCAACTCATGGTGGTGACCGAGGACCGGACGTTCGTCGGGGTGCTGACCGTGGCCGACATCCTGCGAAGGATCCTGCCCGAGCCGCGACCCTTCCTCGACTCCGCCGGGCCCGAACGAATAACCTGAACCGCATGGTGACCATCCGCCCCGCGACCTCAGCAGACGCGCAGACCGTCGCGAAGCTCCTCTCCGAGGCGTTCCGCGACGACCCCGCGTGGGCGATGTCCTACTCCGATCCCGCCACCCGACCGAAGAAACTCGAGGCACACTATCGTCACCGGGTGCGCCGTCACCCCGAGCTCGCCGACGTGGCCGTGGACGGGGATCAGGTCGTCGGCGCCCTGCTGTGGGAGGCGCCCCGGTCCGAATCGCGTCCCACTGCCCTCCTGCGCTCGGCATGGCGGGTCGTCCAGCGCATCGTGAGCCGGCTGCCGGGTGCCCGCGGACTCGCCCACACCCTCGCGGTGGAGGTGTACCGGCCGCTCGAGCCGCACTGGTACCTGCACGACATCGCCGCCGGCCCGCAGGCCCGCGGCAAAGGCGTCGGCTCGGCGCTGCTCACGCACCGCCTCGCCGCGATCGACGCCTCCGCGACGACTCTGGCGGCGCTCGAGGCAACCTCCCCGGGCAGCCGTCGCCTGTACGAGCGCTTCGGGTTCGAGGCCGTCGGCCGGGTGCCCACCCTGCCCGGTCAGGCGTCGACGGTCATGGTGCGCCGACCGGACTGAGCCAGTAGCCCGACACTGGGCTCCACAAGAATGACTTAGGTCAGCCAGCGGCACCCGGCTTGATGGTTCCATCCGGGTTAAGTACACCCGGTACGAACTCGACCCAGCGCGCAGGGCTGGGGGTTCCCATGAAGGTGCAGCGGAGCTTGTTTGGCGACAATTCGCCGATTCTCGACTGCGGGCAGGTATCACCCGGCCGCGGGTCCGGCATCGAGGCAGGGGCCGGAGCTGGCGACGGGACCGGCATTGGCGGAAGACGGAACTCCCACTCAAGTGGGTACGGAAGCGGAGGAAGCTGCCAGATCGGGATATCGAACGGACGCGGAACAATGATGGGGTCGACGACTGACCCGACAGCGGGCTGCGCGCTGGCGGCGGGAGCCAGAGCAATCGCCATTCCAGCGACAACTGGCGCGAGAGCCACGGTGGTGACAAAGCGTTTCACGGGACCCCATTTCGAGCGGCTGTGCACAGTGTTGTAAACATACCCTTAATCGAAAAGGGGGTCCTCTCCCCCGCGACCTGTACTACCTCAAGCCAGCGCGAACCCATGGACTGCACTCGCGCCTGTCGGACTCCGATGGTTTGATAAGCCCTACCGCTCAGAGAAACCGGAGTTTCGATGTCCCGCACTCGCACCACGCTCGCCGCTATCGCGAGCGTGCTCACACTCGGAGTGGCGATCGCCCCAGCGGCGCAGGCCCAGCCTCTGCCCGGCGGTTCGGTCGAGCTTCCGCCGCTGGCTCCATTTGCTGTACCTGTTCCCGCGGGGTCGACAAGTAACCAGTTGCCAGACCTCCCCTACCCGCTCTTTTGGAACGACCCCGTCGCGCCGGCACGATACACCGCTTCGAACTGGGTGATTCCGTTCAGCTACTGCCCTGCCCGCAACCAACGGGCCTTCGCCGAGGACGGGACCCAGCTCTGGTGCACCCAATTGGAACGCACAGATGCGAAGCTCTGGGCCCCGTACACGACTCTCGTGCCGTACCCAGCGCCCGCACTCGCTCCCGGATTACCCACACGTACCGAGGTCGCCAATTCGCTCGCCGCGAAGCCGTGTGAGGATATCGGGACGACATCCATCGACCCCTCCAACGGCCAAGAGGCGTACTGCGACATCAACTGGGTCGATTTTGGCTACGCGGTCTGGCAGTACCAACCCGGTTCCTAGCCGCCTGCGCAGCCGCCCTCCGGTTTGGTCGACATCACGCCCGGCGCCACCGCAGTGGCGCCAACACGTTCCGCAGAGATGCCGACAAGCCAGGCCCGAACATAAAACGGGCCGGGCCGCGCGACCATGAAGTCGCACAGCCCGGCCCCCAACCGATAGTCAGCCCCGAGACGCGCCTGGACGACGGGGCTGCGATACGTCAGATGATCGGAACGCCCTCTTCCTTTGCCTCGAGAGCCTCCTTGACGAAGCCCCGCACGATCACGGCGAGCGTGCCGGCCACGATCACAGGCCAGATGAGTACATAGATCGTCAGCAGAATCGGTGACATCAGTAGTCCGCCTTCCTTTCCTCAGACGTGGATCTTGTCGTCGTCGTCATCGTCCGACCGGCGCGCATCGCGCCCGGCCGACACCGACTCGGAGTGCTCTTCGGCCTCGGCTTCCTCCTCGAGGGCCTCAGCCACCTCCTCGGTGTCGTAGTCGGCGGTGCGACGGGCGATCTTGGCGAAGTCGAACTCCATCGAGCTCCGCGCCGACATCGCGAAACAGACGATCGTGCTCACCGCGTACGCCACGAGCGACGCCGTCAGCGTGTCGTAGTCGCGCAGGAAGCCGAACACGAACGGCGCACTGACCACCGCGGCGATTCCGCCGATGATGAGCGCGGCGCGTGTGCCGAAGAAACCGAACACCATCAGGCCCAACACCACGCCGACACCGACGACGGCCAGCGCCTCGATGATCCAGGGCGCCACGCCCGTGTCCGGGATGAGCCCGAAGCGCGTGGGCAGGAAGACCGCCAGCGCCACCAGCACGGACACCGTGAACGCCGAGTTGGTGACCTTCTTCCAGTAGAAGCTCGCGATCACCGGGAACACCAACGCGCCCCAGAGCGCACCGACGAAGACCAACAAGTCCAGGATGTTGAACCGGATGTTGGCGAACACCAGCGCGGCGACCGTCGCCAGGATCATCGTGACGCGGCCGATCGTGAGCATCGTGCGCGGGTTCGGGGTCCGGCCCCGGCTGCGCATGCTCTGGCCGTAGACGTCCGTCATCGCGATCGACGACATGGCCGCCAGATCCGAGTCCGCGGTCGACGAGAGCGAACCGATGATCATGATGAAGAACACCGCGACCAGCAGGCCCGGCAGGTACTCGGCCGCCACCTGCGGCAACAGGTTGTTCGGGTCGCCATCAGCCGGCGAGATGCCCGCGTACAGCGCGAGCACGCCGACCATGCCGATGCCGATGATCGTGGCGCCGTAGCCGATCGTCGCCGTGATGAACGTCGGCTTGATGAGATCCTCGCGCACCGCGAACAGGCGCTGCGCGATCGTCTGGTTACCGATCGCGTACGCCAGGACGGCGGCGATGTAGGGCGCGCCCTGGTTGAGGAACGCGTCAGAGGAGAAGAACGACTGCTGCTGCGGCGTCAGGTTCTGGGCGCCGGAAGAGAACAACTCGACTCCGCCCAGGAAGAAGAAGATCGACGGCACGATGATGACCACCGCACCCAGCATCGCCAGCACCTGCGCGAAGTCCGTCAGCACCGAGGCGCGGAAACCCGACCACAGCGTGTACAGCAGCACGCCACCGGCGATCACGATGACGCCCTGGATGAAGCTGAACGGGCTGAGCATGGAGATCAGCGCGCCACCGGCGATGAAGTTCGACGTCAACGAGATGACGGAACCGAGGATGTTGGATCCGGCCAGCATGAGCTGGGAGGACCGGCCGTGGCGGGCGAACATGACCTCTGCGAGCGTGTGTGCCTGCGGCGCGACCTTCCGGATCCGCCGACCGAAGGGGTAGATGAACAGGATCATCAGGGCACCCCAGAGCCCGTAGTGAATCGGACCGGACACTCCGTAGAGGTAGCCCGAGTTGACCGAGGCGTACATGGATGACGCCCAGATCCAGGTCGCGGTCATCGACGCGGCCGAGATGCCGAAGCCGATCTTGTGGCCAGCCGTCATGTAACTGTCCGCGTTCTCGTCACGACGCGCGATCCGCATCGACATGAACATCGTCCCGCCATAGAACAACAGCAGGAGAAGAACGACAGCCGTAGCGCTCAATGCAGTTGTGCTGAGCAAACCCATCTGCCCCTTTCCCTCTTAATTTGTTGTACGAACGATCAGAGCATAGTGAAACCTGGGGAGAAACTGAGAACCGTACTGGTCAGACCGCTTTGTCGGAATCTACAAACGCGGCTTCCCGGCCCCGCGCCGCTCGCGACATCTGGACTGCAGCGCACAGACTTTTTTGACGAATTCGCTGGTGGGGCGACCTCGCCCGCGCCGAGGTCGTCTTGGCCGATTCCACAACGCGCCCCCCGCAGGCAGGCATGCGTGCAATGGCAGGTCACGCGCGCGGCCGCGCTTCAAGCGAGCCCGTCAGGCGAGTGCTTCAGGCGAGTGCGTCAGGCAGGGCTTGTCAGGCGGGCCAGGCGGCGCGCCAGTCGGCCGGAGTGGCCTGGGCGGCAGGCACGCGGAGCGCGGATTCGGCGGCGCGAACCCGGTCGGCGAAGGCGCGGACGACCTGCCGGTAGGAGACCTCGGCTGAGCCCGATTCGTGGAAGACGCCCACCGGGTCCACGCGGACGATCCGCATGGCCTCCGGTATCAGGTCGTCGGGGAGGCCGGCCGAGCGGGCGCGGCCCAGCACCTTCTGTCCCAGTGCGAGCGCGGGCTGGTCCCACGAGATGCCGTCCACCACCGAGCGGGGCGGGCGGCCGGCGCGCTCGGCAGCGCGCTTCTCCGCCTGTTTGGCCTCCTGCCACAGCCGGTCCTGTTCGGCGGAGTCGAGGCTGTCCGACTGGTACGTACCGTCACCGTCCGCGTCGGTGAACCAGTAGGGCGCCCGACGACGAAGCTTGTCGAGCAGTGCTCCGGCCACGTCCTGAACGTCGAACGCACCCTCGGTCCGCTCCGCGCCGATCGCGGCGTGGAACAGCACCTGCAGCAGCAGGTCGCCGAGCTCGGAGATCAGCTCGTCGCGATCGCCGTCGGCCACCGCGTCGACCAGCTCCCAGGACTCCTCGATGAGGTACGGCAGCAGCGAGGCATGCGTCTGGGACGACTCCCACTCCCCGTCGCGACGGATCCGGGTCATGAGGGCCACGGCCTCGGCCAGCCGGTCGTGACCCTCGTTGCGGTCCCCCGCCGTCGAGAAGAGTGTTTCGACCACATCGGCCGAGTGATTCTGTGCGAAACCCTCTTCTCGATGGTCGGCGGGCTCGTGGCTCATCGCGCCCCGGGCCCCGACGCCCCGGCCGACGTCGCCATCGGCGCGGTCTCCGGCTGGACGACCGGGTTGGAGCCCTCCGGGTCGCCGGCCATGGCGGTCAGGAAGTCGGCGGCATACTGCAGCATCTCGTCGTCGCGCGCCTTCTCGCCCCCCGCACCAGCTCGCGCGCCCGCCGCCTTGGGCAGCGGCAGCAGCACGGTCTTCTGCGTGGCCCGGTACTGCGCGGCCGGATACATGCGCTTGAGCCGCATCTGCTGGGAATCGAGCAGGTCGAGCGGGCCGACACGCAGCCGGGAACCGGCGATCACGATCTCGCGGACCCGGTACTTCTGCGCCACCAACCGCAGCCGCGCCACGGACACCACACGTCGCGCCTCGACGGGCAGCGGACCGTATCGGTCGACGAGCTCCTCGACCACCGCGTCGATGTCAGCCGGCTCGCGCGCCTGCGAGAGCTTGCGGTACGCCTCGAGCCGCAGCCGGTCGCCGTCCACATACTCGGGCGGGATGAACGCGTCGACGGGCAGCTCGATGCGGATCTCGCCGAGCTCCTCCTCCACCTCGACCTTCTCGCCGTCCGCGATCGCGCGGTACGCCTCCACCGCCTCGCCGACCAGACGGATGTAGAGGTCAAAGCCGACGCCCGCGATGTGCCCGGACTGCTCGGCGCCCAGCACGTTGCCGGCCCCGCGCAGTTCGAGGTCCTTCATGGCCACGGCCATGCCGGCGCCGAGATCGTTGTTCTGGGCGATCGTGGCCAGCCGGTCGTAGGCGGTCTCGGTGAGCGTCTTCTCCGGGTCGTAGAGGAAGTAGGCGTAGCCGCGCTCGCGCGACCGGCCCACGCGCCCGCGCAGCTGGTGCATCTGCGACAACCCCAACTGGTCCGAGCGGTCCACGATCAGGGTGTTGGCGTTGGAGATGTCCAGGCCGGTCTCGACGATGGTCGTACACACCAGCACGTCGTACTCGCGGTTCCAGAAGCCGCCGACTGTCTGCTCGAGCTGCTCCTCCCCCATCTGCCCGTGCGCCACCACCACGCGCGCCTCGGGCACGAGGTCCCGGATCCGGGCGGCCGTGGAGTCGATGGTCCGCACGCGGTTGTGCACGTAGAACACCTGCCCCTCGCGCAGGAGCTCACGGCGGATCGCGGCCGCGACGTGCTTGTCCGAGTACGCGCCCACGTACGTCAGCACGGGCAGGCGTTCCTCGGGCGGGGTGAGGATCTGGCTCATCTCGCGGATCCCCGCGAGCGACATCTCCAGCGTTCGCGGGATCGGCGTGGCGGACATGGTCAGCACGTCCACGTGGGTTCGCAGGGAGGTGATGTGCTCCTTGTGCTCCACGCCGAAGCGCTGCTCCTCGTCGACGATCACCAGGCCCAGGTTCTTCCACCGCACACCCGTCGCGAGCAAGCGGTGCGTTCCGATCACCACGTCGACCGTCCCGTCGGCCAACCCGGCGAGGACTTCCTTGGCCTCGGCATCGGAGGTGAACCGGCTCAGTCCGCGGATGGTCACGGGGAAGCCGGTCATGCGCTCGGTGAACGTGGCCAGGTGCTGCTGCGCGAGCAGCGTGGTGGGCACCAACACGGCAACCTGGGTGCCGTCCTGCACGGCCTTGAACGCCGCCCGCACCGCGACCTCGGTCTTGCCGTAGCCCACATCGCCCACCACCACGCGATCCATCGGCGCGGGCTTCTGCATGTCCCCCTTGACCTCCTCGATCGCACTGAGCTGATCGATGGTCTCGGTGAACGGGAACGCGTCCTCCATCTCCCGCTGCCACGGGGTGTCCGGCCCGAACGCGCGCCCGGGCGCGGACTGCCGCTTGGCGTAGAGCTGGACGAGCTCGGTGGCGATCTCGCGGACGGCCTTGCGGGCCTTGCGCTTGGTGTTCTGCCAGTCCGCGCCACCCATCTTGGACAGCGTCGGAGCCTCACCGCCGACGTAGCGGCTGAGCTGGCCGAGGGACTCCATGGGCACGTACAAACGGTCCCCGGCGGCGCCTCGTTTGCCGGGCGCGTACTCGATAACCAGGTACTCGCGCCGCGACGCACCGTCACCACCGCGCACCTGCCGCTCGACCATCTCCACGAACCGGCCGATGCCGTGCTGGTCGTGGACCACCAGGTCCCCGGCCTTGAGCGCGAGAGGATCGACCTGGTTGCGGCGCTTGGAGTGTCGCGCCTTGGGACGCGCGGTGGCGCCGAGCCTGTTGCCGGTGAGGTCCGTTTCGGAGACGACGACGAGACCGTCACCACCCGCGGCACCCTCACCGCCGGTGAGCGCGAACCCGGCGTGCAGGACCGCCTCGTAGATCGTCACCAACCCGGCGGCTGGCTCGGCGCCGGCCTCGGCCGCGGTGGCCGGGACCTCCGCCTCGGCCAGTCGCTCCTTGACGCGGGCGACGGTGCCGTGGCCCGGGACCACGACCGCCGCCCGGCCTCCGCTGCCGACGAGTGCGCGCAGCCGGGTGAACATGGTCTCCATCTCGGAGTCCTTGCCACGCGGTGAGGGCGGGTCGCCGGCCTCGACGGTGATGGTCAGACCGTCCTCGGCCTCGGTGAGGAAGCCGCTCGGCACGAGCTGCCACCACGGCACGCCGGCCTCCTGCGCCTCTTCGCGGATCGACGAGAACGTGCGGTACCCGGAGCCGGACAGGTCCAGAGTCTCGCTGTCCACTGGGGCGTCGCCGCCCATGGTGGCCGCGGTCCACGAGGCCTCGAGGAACTCCCGGCCGGCGGCCGCCAGGTCACCGGCGCGACGGCGGACCTTGTCCGGGTCGCACACCACGACCCGGGTGCCCTCGGCCATGAGCATCGGCAGCGTGGCCATCTCGCCCGGCACCAACACCGAGGTCAGCGCCTCCATACCGTCGCGCGGGATGCCCTCGGCCAGTGAATCGAGCAGCTCGACCAGCGTCGGATTGGCGTCGTGCTCGGTGGCCAGCTCGCGGGCCCGGGCGCGCACGCCCTCGTCCAGCAGCAGCTCGCGGCACGGGTAGAGCGTGGCCGAGTCCTTCTCGCCCTCCGGCAGCGAGCGTTGGTCGGCCACCGAGAACTCGCGGATCTCGGCGATCGTGTCGCCTTCGAACTCGATGCGCAGCGGATGGTCCGCCGTCGTGGGGAACACGTCCACGATGCCGCCGCGCACCGCCACATCCCCCCGACGGGCCACCATGTCCTCGCGCACGTACGCGAACTCCGTCAACTCCACCAGCAGGTCCGTCGGGTCGAGATCCGCCCCCTTGACCAACCGGACCGGCTTCCGGCGGGCCGCCCCCGGAGAGATGGGCTGCACCACCGATCGCGCCGCCGCCACCACGATCCGCGGCGCGTGACCGGACATCACGGCACTGAGCACCCGCAGGCGGCGACCGATCGTGTCAGCCGCAGGCGAGAGACGTTCATGGGGCAGGGTCTCCCAGCTCGGGAACTGGGCCACCTCGTCGTCGTCATAAATCCCCGCCAGCTCGTCGGCCAGCTCCTCACACTCGCGCTCGGTGGCGGTGACCACCAGCAGCGGCGCCTGCTGCGCCAACGCCGTCACCAGGAACGGCCGCAGCGACTCCGGCGAGCGCACCACCGCAGCGTCCCGGCCCAGCCCCTCACGCAGGTCGGCCAGCGCCGGGTTCGCGAGAACAGCACCCGCCAGACCGGCGAGGGCTGCGGGAGCGCCCGCGGCGGGGATGTTCGTGGCGGTGGCGGTGGTGGTCACGCGTGTTCTGCCTCCGGGTGAGAAACGGTGCGCCGAGACCGACGCACGATCTCTCAGTCTAGAGGCGGCGGCGCGCCGGTACCCTGTGCCTATGCGCGAGACCACAGACGCCGAGCACGTCGACCCCGCCGACGAGCCGGCCGGCCCGGTGACCATCGCCCCCAGCGCCACCGACGAGGCGCCGGCCGACCGGGGCGACGTGGGCTCGCGACTGTTCACCGACCGCTGGATCGGCGTACTGCTGACCATCGGCTCCGCCCTCGCGCTGCTCGCGTCGTTCCAACTCAGCCTGGACAAGATCCGGCTGCTGGAGAATCCGGACTACATGCCGGCCTGCAACTTCTCGATCCTGATGAGCTGCAAGAGCGTCATCAACTCCGAGCAGGGTGCGGCGTTCGGGTTCCCCAACCCGTTCATCGGGCTGATCGGCTACGGCATCGTGATCGCGATCGGCGTGGCCGCCGCGTCCGGCGTGCGGTTCCCGCGCTGGTACTGGGTGGGCGCACTGCTCGGCCTGACGTTCGCCGCAGGGTTCGTGCACTGGCTGGCGTTCCAGTCGATCTTCGAGATCCAGGTGCTGT
This sequence comes from Dietzia sp. NPDC055343, assembly GCF_053645265.1. Lineage (NCBI taxonomy): Bacteria > Bacillati > Actinomycetota > Actinomycetes > Mycobacteriales > Dietziaceae > Dietzia > Dietzia sp. NPDC055343. Next base: position 29,920 of record NZ_JBSHMJ010000029.1, read on the forward strand.
GCCCGTGGTGCATGGTCGTGTGGGCCACCACCATCCCCATGTTCTGGTACACGCTGCTGCACGTGCTGGGCAAGCTCACCCGCGCCGGCTGGGTGCGGGTGCTGCAGAGCTGGCACCTCGTACCCGTCGTGATCTGGTACCTGGCCGTCGCCGGGATCATCCTGTGGGCTTTCTGGGACTTCTACTGGGCGGACTTCTTCGCCAACCTCTGATCTGGCGGCCTCGCCCTGCGCTCCCACCGGCGTCGGCGGGCGCCCGCAGGCACCGGCGGATACCTACTAGAGTCCAATGCCTCACAGTGGACTGCCGTAGATCCGAATTACGGGCATGATCACTAGGCGTACGGGCTGAGAGCCCGCTGACAGAGAGGTGGAAGCAATGATCACGTCCCTCACCCGTAACTGGTGGGTCCAGCTGATCCGCGGTGTCCTGGCGCTCGTACTCGGCATCACCGCGCTGGTCGCCCCCGGCTCGAGCCTCACGCTCGCCGTGTTCCTCGTGGCGGCGTTCGCGATCGCCGACGGCGCCATGACCATCACCACGGGCCTGGGGCTGCGCGGGCACAGTGGCTCCTCGAGCCTGTTCATCGGGGCCGGCGCGCTCTTCATCGTGCTCGGCCTGGTCGTGCTGTTCTGGCCGTCCATCACCGTGACCGCGCTGGTGCTGCTGTTCGCGATCTGGCTGATCGCCTCCGGTGCGTTGCTGGCCTACGGCGCGTCCACCCTCCGGACGGTCGTCGCCAACGCGTGGATCATGGGTGCGGTCGGCGTTGTGATCGCGGTGGTGGGACTCGGCCTGGCGCTGTTCGGGCCGTCGACCATCGAGAATTTCCTGCCGTTCGCCGGCTGGTTCGGCGTGATCGTCGGTCTGATCATGATCGCGGTCTCGCTCCGCCTGCGCAGCGATGCGGCCAAGCTCTCGAGCGCCCCGGTGGCCGACGAGGTCTGATTCTCGGACTGACCGTTCAGGCAGGGCGTGATTGCCGTCCCTGCTGACACGGATGCCCCCGCTGCCCGCTATTCGAGGGCTGCGGGGGCATCGTTCTTTTCGGCGGGCCCTGTTCTTTCGGCGGGCCCTGTTCTTCTCGGTGGCCACGCCCTCGGCGCCTGCTCCGTCTGCTGCGGGCGTCCTCTCAGCGCCCGCGATACTGAGTGCCCGTGATTCACTGCCGACTTTGTCGTCACCATTGCGATGATCCCGCGTGTCCGCCGCAGTGGTGACGACCAAGATCGCAGTAGTTACGACCAACCGCGGTCGGTCGGCCCGGGGTCTGCGCGATAATCGACCGCACACCGCCGGTCCAGCCACCACTCACGGGAGAATCGCATGTCCTTCCAGGCGTACCTCGACACCATCGAGAAGAAGACCGGGCTCACGCCGCGCGAGCTCGTGGACAAGGCATCGGAGCGTGGCTTCGGTCCGGGGACGAAGGCCGGCCCGATTCTGGCCTGGCTCAAAGAGGACTTCGACCTCGGGCGCGGCCACGGCATGGCCTTGGTCCACGTGATCACCAAGGGACCCGAGATCAGCGAGAAACACGTCGGTACCGGTGGCTCGCACGCGGACGCCTCCGCCACGCTCTGGCTCGACGGCGCGGCCACCAACCCGGATCGGTGACTGCGTGCCCCCTGCGTGCCCCTCACACGATCCGTCTCCGGGTGTGGGATCGGGACAGCTCGTAGGTCTTGACCAGCCAGAAGGTGGCGAATGCGAAGAGCGTCGCCGATTCGACGACGAACAGCGCGGCGGTGGACTCCCACAACCACGCCATGAGCAGGGCGACGGCCGGGAGAAGGACAAGCAGGACCACCAACGTCCGGTAGGTCACGCGGTACCTCTGCTGCACACCGGGATCGGGAAGAGAGCTGATGGTCTCGGACCCGTAGAAGACGATCGACAGTGCTGCCAGGACGAAAAACGCCACCGCGGCCACCGCGTGGATGACGCTCACCGGACTCAGCCCTGGTAGCGCCGGATCCACGGTCGGAAACAGGGCCACGACAATAGCGAGAGTTCCTGCGGCGTTGAGCAGCCGGTTCTCACCGCGCGTATACCCGCGGTACGCCACCAGCGCCACGCCGATCGCCACCAGCGTTCCCACGACAAGGCCGCGCGCCGGCGTGTAATAGAAGGCGCTGATCGAATCCCTCATCGCCAGGTCGGGGTCGACAGCCACCCAGACGAGAAGTGCGACCGGGAGGGCGATCGCGCCGCCGGCGATGACCATCCGGAGGACGAAGTACGTCTCGACGACGTAGTCCGCCGGTGCCTCGCAGAAGGTGGTGGACTCGCCGTGGACCTCGCGTGCGCTCATGGGCCCGCATCACTTCCGGTGCGCTCAGGGCCGGGCCGGCCCCGGGCGCAGATCGCGCCCGGCCGAGTCGCCGGCCGGATGACTGTGGCCGGAGTACTTCGCCATGACGTCGGACTCGAGCGACGGCGCGGGATCGAGGTGCGACAGGCCGTTGAAGCAGAGATTGACGATATGCGCAGCCACGTTCTCCTTGGGCGGAGTGCGCTCGTCAAGCCACCACTGTGCGGTACCGGAGACCATGCCGACCAGGGCCTGGGCATAGACGTTCGTCGTGACCGGGTCGAACCCGCGGGCCACGAACTCCTCCTCGAGGATGTACGTGACACTGGCCGTGGCGTCGTTGAGCAGCGTCGAGTACGAGCCGCCATTGCTCAGCGATGAGTCACGCACGAGGATCCGGAACCCGTCGGTGCGCTCCTCCACGTAGCGAAGCAACGCCATCGCGGCGCGCTCGATGCGGCGGCGCGACCCCTCGCCCTCCAACGCCTCGGTGATCTCGGCACCCAAATAGGCCAACTCGCGGTCGCACACCACCGCGTACAGGCCCTCCTTGCCGCCGAAGTGCTCGTAGACGACGGGCTTGGACACGCCTGCGACCGACGCGATCTCCTCCACAGTGGCCGCGTCGTAGCCGTACTCGGCGAAGATCCGGCGACCCACCTCGACCAACTGCTGGCGACGCTTGGCCGCTGACATCCTGGTACGCGGCGTCGGCTGCGTTCCGGACTGTCCCGTCATGATGCTCGTCCTCCTCGGCGGCAACAGCTCCCCCGCCAGGACTCGAACCTGGAATGTCTGAACCAAAATCAGAAGTGTTGCCGATTACACCACGGGGGAACGGCCCACGGATGAGCCGTCATCAGTCTGACACATGAGATCGGGCCCTCCGGCGTGCACCTGCGTGCCGGAGGGCCCTGGCAGCTCCTCCTGCTCGCGTCAGAAGATCCCGCCGAAGATCCCCACGGCCAGCACCAGCAGCACGATGCCGATGATCGCCAGGACCGCCAGCGCGGGCTGCCGGCCGCGGCGCGGGGTGCGTTCGACCTCCGCGTCGGGCCCGAAGCCGGCGTGCTCGTCCTGACGGAAGTTCGGATCCGGCCCGGGACGGAAGTCCGGTTCGCGGCCGCCATTTCCACCGGGCGTGTTCGGTGCGCTCATGTGAACCGCTCCTCTTCCATCCGTGCGTAGGTCTCCAGCAGCTCCAGCGCGTGGGACCCCGCCTCACCCTCGGCCCGCAGGCCTGTCCGCATGCTCTCCAGCATCTCGCGTCCGTGCGGGAACGGCGGCAGAAGCGGGATATCCGGATCGGTGACGGCATCGATCACCGTGGGCCGGTCCGCCGAGAACGCTGCCTCCAGCGCCGGCGCCACCTCCTCGGCCGTCTCCACCCGTACCCCGCGCAGTCCGAGCAGTTCGGCATAACCGGCCATGTCGAAGCCGGGCACCTCCTGAGACCGCGCGAACCGGGGCTGGGCCTCGGACTCGCGCTGCTCCCAGCTCACCTCCGCCAGATCGCGGTTACTCAGCACCACCACGACCATCACCGGGTCCTCCCACCCGGGCCAGGACTCGGCCACCGTGATGAGCTCGTTGATTCCCAGCATCTGCATGGCGCCATCGCCGGCCAGCAGCGCCACGGGCCGGCCGGGGGCCCCGGCCTTGGCGGCCAGCGCGTAAGGCACCCCGCACCCCATCGACGCCAGCGTGCTGGACAGGTGCGCGGGCACCGAGGTGGGCAGGTCCATCTGCCGCACGTAGTGGTAGACGGAGCTGCCCACGTCCACCGACAGGCGGGCATCGTGCGGCAGACACTCGGCCAGCCGCCGCGCCACCAGCTCGGGGTTCAGCCCCCGCGCGGTCACCTCGGCCCGCTCGCGGGAGATCTCCCGCCACTGCCCCACCCACGTCTCGACATCCGAACGCCAGGTGGAGCGATCCCGGCTGGCGACCCGTTCGGTCAGCGCCCTCAGCGCATACGCCGCCTCACCGACCATCCCCACCTCGACCGGATAGCGGTTGGCCAGATTCGCCGGATCCAGATCGATCTGCACCGCCCGCGCCTGCCCCGGGCGCGGATAGAACTCCGTCCACGGATCGTTCGAACCGACGATCAGCAGGGTGTCGCAGTTCTGGAGGATCCGCGCACTCGCCGTCGTCCCCAGATGCCCCATGGTGCCGCCCACCAGCGGCGACGATTCGTCGACGTAGGGTTTGCCGAGCAAGCTCATCGTGACGCCCGCGTCCAGGCGCTCGGCCAGCTCCATGAGTTCGTCGCGCGCCCCGGCCACCCCACGCCCGGCCAGGATCGCGATCCGCTCCCCCGCGTCCAGGACTTCTACGGCGCGGGCCACGTCGTCGTCGCGCGGGGTCACCACGCCGTGCGTCCACTCGGGCGCGGTCACCACCACGCCGTGCTCCTGGTCGAGCTCGTCACCGAGCTCCGGCGCCGGCAGGTTCTGCACGTCGTGGGGCAGGACCACCACCACGGGCGTGCGATAGGTCAGCGCGGCGCGGAACGCACGGTCGAGGACCATCGGCACCTGCTCGGCCGACGCCACGGTCTGCATGTACGGCCCGGCCACGTCCGCGAACACGGCGGCTAGATCGATCTCCTGCTGGTAGCCGGAGCCGAGCACACTCGTGTGCTGCTGCGCGACCAGCGCCACCACGGGGACGCTGTCGAGCTTGGCGTCGTAGAGACCGTTGAGCAGGTGGGCGGCGCCCGGTCCCTGGGTGGAGCAGACCACGCCCGCCTGGCCGGAGTATTTGGCGTCGCCCACCGCCATGAACGCGGCCGCCTCTTCGTGGCGGGCGCGCATGAAGCGCGGGCCGACACCGGATCGGCGCAGCGCGCCGAGCAGGGGGTTGTTGCCGTCCCCCGCGTAGCCGTAGATCCTCTCGACGTCCCAGGCCGTCAGTCGTTCGACGACGACGTCGGCCACCGACTCCTTCTCTGCGGACCGAGTGTCCTCGGACATGGTGATCCCCTTTCCACCGGCGCACCTGAGGACGCCGCTGCCGGTTCAGGTCGGGCGTGGCCCGAGGTTAGGAAACCTTCAATGATGTCTCCACCGCTCCGGGCTCGCTCGCGGGATGATCGGGTGGACATGCGATGAGGAGGGGCCCATGAATCCAGCCCCTGGAACCACGCCGGTGATCGTCGGGGTCGGGCAGGCGTCGGACCCGCTCGACTCCGCCGATTATCGGTTTTGGTCGTCCGCCGACCTGGCGGCCGCGGCCGGGCGGGCGGCGATCGAGGATGCGGCGGGGTCGCCGGGCAGGGTCTCGACCGCAATCGATGTGCTCGCGGGTATCCGACCGTTCGAGCTGTCCGGGCCGGTCGAGCCACCTCTCGGCGGGGCGTCGAACTACCCGCGCGCCGTCTGTCGACGCATCGGGATCGACCCGCCCCGCGCCGTGCTGGAGATGGTGGGTGGGCAGAGCCCGCAGCACCTGGTCACCGAGTTCAGCGGCCGGATCGCCCGCGGCGACTGCGACGCGGTACTGATCACAGGCGGCGAGGCCCTGTCGACGGAGGCTCACTTCGCCGACAGGAACGACCGGCCGGATTTCGCCGATCACACCGACGGCCCTCTCGAGGACCGCGGCGCCGGGTGGGACTACTACCTCGACGACAACCTGCTCACCCACGAACTGTTCAGCGCCCCGGCCGCCTATGCGCTGGTCGATACCGCCCGTCGGGCCGCGCTCGGCATGGATCCGGCGGCCTATCGCCGCGCGATCGGTGAGCTGTTCGCGCCGTTCACCGAGGTCGCCGCCGGGAATCCGCTCGCGGCCGTGCGGCGGGCGTTCACCGCCGAGAAACTCGCCACCGTCACCCCGGACAACCGCATGGTGTGGTCTCCCTATCCACGTCGGACGATCGCGCGGGAGAAGGTAAACCTCGGAGCGGCGGTCCTGCTCATGTCCCAGGACGCGGCGCAGGCGGCGGGTGTGCCACGGGAGCGGTGGGTGTACCTGCACGGACACGCCGACGTCACCGACCTCCCGCTGCTCGAGCGGCCGAGGTTGGACCGCGGGACCTCGGCGGTGGACGCCGTGTCGACGGCGCTCGACATGGCGGGGATCGGCGTCGATGACGTGACGACCTTCGACCTCTACAGCTGCTTTGCCGCGCCGGTGTTCGCGGTTCTCGACGGGCTCGGGCTCCGGGTCGACGATCCACGCCGCTTCACCGTGACCGGCGGTCTGCCGTTCTTCGGCGGGCCCGGCAACGGCTACAGCACGCACGCGATCGCCGAGACCGTCTCCGCACTGCGTGCGGCAGGTGGCGGATACGGTCTGGTCGGCGCCAACGGCGGGATCCTCGACAAGTACTCGGTCGGGATCTACTCCCCCGACCCGCGCCCGTGGTGCGGCGGCGATCCCGCGCGCGCCCGGGCCCTGACCGGCCCTGCCGCCCGGGTATCGAGTCCCACCGCCCAGGTATCCGGTCCCGCCGCCCGGGTGCCGGACCCTGCGTCCCGGCGGCCGGTCGCCCGGCACGCCGAGGGATCCGCGCGTATCGAGTCGTACACCGTGCACCACGGATCAGGCGGGCCGGATCGCGGGATCATGATCGGCTCCCTGCACGCGGACGGGTCGCGTTTCCTGGCGTTCCTGTCCGAGGAACTGACCGAACTCTCCGTTCGCGAAGAGCTGGTCGGCAGGGACGTCGTGGTGCGGGCCAACGGCCGGCGGAACGTGGCGCGACCGGTTGTGTGAGGAGGGCCACGGTCCTAGCGTGCGGCACATGGATACGGATCTGAAGGCATTGGCGCTGGTCTGCTCGCTCAAGGCCTCGCCCGCGGAGTCCAGTAGCGAACTCATCGCACGACAGGTGCTCGACGAGCTCGCCGGCCACGGGGTCGCCGGGGAGACCGTGCGGGTCGTCGACCACGACGTGCGGCCGGGCGTCGAGGACGACATGGGCGGCGGCGACGAGTGGCCCGCCCTCCTCGAGAAGGTCAGGGCCGCCGACGTACTGGTGCTGGCCACGCCGACCTGGCTGGGTAACCCGTCCAGCATCGCGCAGCGCGTTCTCGAACGGCTGGATGCGCAGCTGTCCGCGACCGACGACGAGGGTCGCCCGGCCATGTTCGGCAAGGTGGCCGTGGTGGCGGTGGTCGGGAACGAGGACGGCGCGCACAAGATCGTCGCCGACCTGTTCCAGGGCCTGAGCGACATCGGGTTCACCATCCCGGCGCAGGGCTGCACCTACTGGAACGGCGAGGCCATGAACCCGGTGGACTACCTGGATCTCGACGAGACGCCGTCGGCAGTGGCCTCGACCAACTCGACGGCGGCGGCAAACGCGGCGCACCTGGCGCGGCTGCTGCGGGGCGCGCAGTACCCGGCGGGCTGAGGCCGGGGCCGCTCAGCCCTTGCTTCCCCGCTCCACCGCACTGCGGACGGTGTAGCGCAGGAACGCCGGGAACGCGACAGCACAGATCACCACACCGATCACCACCAGCACGCCACCTCCCGAGGCGGCGACCGCGGTACCCACCGACGCGGCGGCCACGCCGTGGGCAACGTCGCCGATGCGGGGCCCGCCGGCCACCACCACGATGAACACGCCCTGCAGGCGGCCGCGCATCTCGTCGGTGGCCGAGTCCAGCAGGATCGCCTGGCGGAACGCGGCCGAGATCATGTCGACGGCGCCGCCGAACGCCAGCGCGATGAGCGCCAGCCACAGCCACCACGCCGACCCGCCCGGCGAGGCCGCCGCCACGACGAGGCCGAACGCGACCATCGCCAACCCCCACAGCGCCACGCACACCAGGACCGCCAGGCCCTGGCGTCGCACACGCGGGATCCAGCCGGAGAACACGCCACCCAGCACGGCGCCCACACTCATCGCCGCGAAGAGCATGCCCAGTGCGGTGCCGCCGCTGACCGGGTCGCCGAACGACTCGGTGGCGATCTGCGGGAACAGCGCACGCGGCATGCCGAAGACCATCGCGATGATGTCGACCAGGAACGAGGCGAGCAGGATGCGGCGGGTGGCCAGGTAGACGAACCCGTCGAACACCGACCGCAACCCGACCGACCGGCGCTCGCCCTCGACGGGCTGGGGCGGCAACCGGAACACCGCCCACAGCGTGGCCAGCAGGGCGATCGAGTCGAGCAGGTACAGGGTGTCCAGTCCCACCACAGGGATGAGGATGCCTGCCGAGACGGGGCCGACGATCGCCCCGAACTGCATGACCGTCATGTTGAGCGCGGAGGCGGACGCGAGCTGGTCCGACGGGATCAGCCGCGGGATGATCGCCGCGCGGGTGGGCTGGTTGACGGCGAAGAACGCCTGCTGGACCGCCAGCAGCACCATGACCAGCCACACGTTCTGGTTGCCCGCCGCGGCCTGGAGCCAGAACAGCACCGCGGTCGCGATGAGCCCGAGCGTGGTGATCATGAGCAGCCTGCGCCGGTCGAGCGCGTCGGCCAGGGCGCCACCCCACAGTCCGAACACGATGAGCGGCACCAACGCGAACACGCCCGTCAATCCGACGTAGGCGGAGCTGCCGGTGATCTGGAAGACCTGTTGCGGCACCGCGACGATCGACAGCTGCGCGCCGATCACCGTCACGATGTTGGCGAGCCACAACCTACGGAAGGCCGGTTCGCTCAGCGGCCGGGTGTCCGCGAGCTGCCGTCTGAACACTGACACTCCGGGCACGCTACCCCGCGGGATCAGCCGGAGTACCGCGACCACCCTCTATCCTTGACCGCGGTCCGTACCCTGGGCCGAACCGTCGACCCCACCACTGGGCACCGCCATGCCCGAGGAGACTTGATGACGACACCCCAGACCGACCGCGGGAAGACCGCGGTCATCATCCTGGCCGCAGGGTCGGGCACCCGGATGAAGAGCGACACGCCCAAGATGCTGCACCGCGTGTGTGGTCGGACGATGCTCGGCCACGCCATGCACGCGGCGGCCGGGATCTCCCCGGACGCGATCGTCGTGGTGGTGGGCCACCAGCGCGAGACGGTGTCCGCCGCGGTGCACGAGATCGCCGCCGACCTGGGGGTCCCGGTGTCGACGGCGGTGCAGGTGGAGCAGAACGGCACGGGTGACGCGGTGGCCGCGGGCATGTCGGGCCTGCCGGAGGGGTTCGAGGGAACGGTGCTGGTCACCACGTCCGACATCCCGCTCCTGGACGCGGACACGCTGCGCGAGGTGGTGACGCGCCACGATATGCGGCCGCGGGCGGCGGTCACCGTTCTCACGTCGACGGCGCCCGACCCCACGGGGTACGGCCGGATCGTGAGGAACGACGACGGCGAGGTGCTGCGGATCGTCGAGCACAAGGACGCCACGGAGGACGAGAAGGCGATCACCGAGGTCAACTCGGGCATCTATGCGTTCGACGGGCAGGTCCTGCGGGACAAGCTCGGACAGTTGAGTACCGACAACTCGCAGGGCGAGCTGTATCTCACGGATGTCATCCAGCTGGCCCGGCGCGCCAACGGCCTCATCCGCGGCCACCGCCTCGAGGACGCCGACCAGGTGGCCGGCGTCAACGACCGGGTGCAGTTGGCAGCGCTGTCGGCGGAGATGAACCGTCGGCTGTGCGAGAACGCGATGCGGTCCGGTGCGACGATCGTGGATCCGGCGAGCACGTGGGTCGATGTGGACGTCACGATCGGTCGGGACGTGACGATCCTGCCGGGCACCCATCTGACGGGGGTGACCGAGATCGGCGACGGCGCGACCGTCGGCCCCGACACCACGCTGCAGGACACCACGGTCGGAGCGGGCGCGACCGTCATCCGCACCCATGCGATCGGCGCCACGATCGGGGCTGACGCCGAGGTCGGCCCGTTCGCCTATCTACGCCCCGGGGCCGACCTCGGCGAGTCCAGCAAGATCGGCACTTTCGTCGAGGTCAAGAAGTCGCGGGTCGGCGCCCACACCAAGGTGCCGCACCTGACGTACGTCGGGGACGCCACGATCGGGGAGCACACCAACATCGGGGCCTCGAGCGTCTTCGTCAATTACGACGGAGTGAACAAGAGCCGTACAGTGATCGGCGATCATTGCCGCACAGGATCGGACACCATGTTCGTGGCACCGGTTACCGTCGGCGACGGCGCCTACTCGGGCGCCGGTACCGTGATCAAGGACGACGTCCCGCCGGGAGCTCTCGCGGTGTCCGGTGGACGACAGAGGAACATCGACGACTGGGTGATCGAGAACCGGCCGGACTCCGGCTCGGCGGCGGCCGCCCTTCGAACCCGGAACGACTCTCATAAGGACGGGCGCACGCAGTGAGCGAGTGGATCGACAACCAGAAGAACCTGATGTTTTTCGCGGGGCGCGCACACCCCGAACTCTCCGATCAGGTGGCCGCGGAACTGGGTGTCGAGGTCACCCCCCAGACCGCCCGTGACTTCGCGAACGGCGAGATCTTCGTCCGTTTCGAGGAGTCCGTCCGAGGCTGCGACGCCTTCGTGATGCAGAGCGCCCCGGCTCCGCTGAACAAGTGGATCATGGAGCAGCTCATCATGATCGACGCGCTCAAGCGCGGCAGCGCCAAGCGCATCACGGCGGTTCTGCCGTTCTACCCGTACGCCCGCCAGGACAAGAAGCACCGCGGCCGCGAGCCCATCTCGGCCCGGCTCATCGCCGACCTGCTCAAGACCGCGGGTGCCGACCGGATCATCACGGTCGACCTGCACACCGACCAGATCCAGGGCTTCTTCGACGGCCCGGTCGACCACATGCACGCCCAGGGGCAGCTGTCGGACTATGTCCGCCAGCACTACGGCACGGACAACATCGTGGTGGTCTCCCCCGACGCCGGTCGCGTCAAGGTGGGCGAGAAGTGGGCCGACGCCCTCGACGGCGCCCCGCTGGCCTTCGTCCACAAGACCCGCGATCCCAATGTGCCCAACCAGGTCAAGTCCAACCGAGTCGTCGGTGACGTCGAGGGCCGCACCTGCGTCCTCATGGACGACATGATCGATACCGGTGGCACCATCGCCGGCGCCGTCAAGGTGCTCAAGGACGCCGGCGCGGGGGACGTCATCATCGCCACCACCCACGGCATCTTCTCCGATCCGGCCGCCGAGCGACTCGCGTCGTGCGGCGCCAAGGAGGTCATCACCACGGACACGCTGCCGATCCCGCCGGAGAAGCGCTTCGAGAACCTCACCGTGCTGTCCATCGCGCCGCTGCTGGCCCGGACCATCCACGAGGTCTTCGAGAACGGCTCCGTGACCAGCCTGTTCAACGGTTCCGCGTAGGCAGGCCCGCGATGGACGCCACGATCTACCACAACCCCCGCTGCTCAAAGTCCCGGCAGGCGCTGGAGCTGCTCCGGGAGCGGGGCGTGGAGCCGACGATCATCAAGTACCTCGACACCCCGCCCACCGTCGAGGAACTGCGCACCCTCATCGCCGATGCCGGGCTGACGGTCCGGCAGGCGGTGCGCGTCAAGGAGGCCGAGTTCACCGAGCTCGGCCTCCTCGAGGCGTCCGACGACGAGCTGCTCGCCGCGATGGTCGCCCACCCGCGACTGATCGAGCGGCCGTTCGTGGTGACGCCCAAGGGCACCCGCATGGCTCGTCCCACCGCTGCAGTGGAAGAGATCCTCTGACCCCATGAGAGCCAAGATCTGCGGCATCCGGAACGAGAGCGACCTGCGCATCGCACTCGAGGGCGGAGCCGACGCCATCGGACTGATCTGCGGGATCAACCACCGCAGCGAGGACGAGGTGACCCCGGAGGTCGCCCGCCGCATCACCGCGGCCACTCCCCCGTTCGTCTCCACCGTGCTGGTGACCCACCGGGACACCCCGGAGAGCATTCTCGAGCTGGCAGACCAGACCGGGGTCAACACGATCCAGGTCCACGGCATCGTCACCCTCGAGACCCTCAAGGCCGTTCGCGCCGGCGCCGGCAGCAGGAAGGTCCTCAAGGCCATCCACGTCTCCGGCGAGGAGGCCGTCGACGACGCCGTCGAGGCCGCACCCCACTGCGATGCGCTGCTTCTCGATTCGCGCTCGAAGGACCGGCTCGGCGGAACCGGCAAAACGCACGACTGGTCGATCAGCCGTCGCATCGTCGAGGCCGTCGCCCCGATCGGGACGCCGGTGATCCTGGCCGGTGGCCTGAACCCGGGCAACGTGGGTGCCGCCGCCGAGCAGGTCGGCCCCTACGGCGTGGACGTCAACAGCGGCGTCGACGACCCGAACGGCGACAAGTCGCCCGAACTCTGCCGCGACTTCGTCCGCGGCGCCGCCCGGGCCCTGGCCTGACCGGATTTGGGCAGCCGAACCGGGCGACGGTAGTCTTATCGGGTCATCTCGGCGAGGGAGGGCCGCCCGGCCACTCCGTTATCGACGCGATCACCTCCAGTGCGGTTTTCCGTGAGGTCTCGCTTCGCGCCGGGCCGGAAATACTCACCTAGGGGTCATCGCATGTCCGACAAGAACGCGCTCACTGCCGCCGTCCGTACCGAGTTCGGCAAGGGCTCCGCCCGCCGCGCCCGCCGCGAGGGCCAGGTGCCCGCCGTGCTGTACGGCCACAAGACCGAGCCCCGCCACCTGCTTCTCGGCGCGCTCGAGTTCGCCGCGATCCTGCGCTACGCGGGCACCAATGCCCTGCTGACCCTCGATATCGAGGGCGAGGAGCAACTCGCTCTTCCCAAGCAGATCGACGTGCACCCGCTGACCCGCATCATCGAGCACACCGACCTCCTCGTCGTGAGGAAGGGCGAGAAGGTCGTCGTCGAGATCGCCGTCCTCGTCACGGGCGAGGCCGCCCCGGGCACCCTGGTCACCACCGATGCCGACGTCATCGAGGTCGAGGTCGAGGCCACCAACATCCCCGAGGAGTTCGAGCTCTCGATCGCCGGCGTCGAGGCGGGCACCCAGTTCACCGCCGCCGACGTCACGCTGCCCACCGGCGCCACCCTGATCTCCGACCCGGAGACCCTGCTCGTCAACGTCATCGAGGCGCCGACCGAGGCCGACCTCGAGTCGGACGAGGAAGAGGCCCCCGAGGGCGAGGCCGCCGAGGACGCCGCGAAGGCTGCCGAGGAGGAGTGAGCCTCCCGCGTGTGATGCACGCGGACGCGGCCTGACGGCTGCCTCACCGGACCGGGCCCGGCACGACGATCAC
>NZ_JBSHMJ010000030.1:0-43316 GCF_053645265.1 Dietzia sp. NPDC055343
GTGCCGGCCTCGACGTACGTCAGCGGTCTCAGGGCAGCCCGCCACCGGGTCGGGTGCGGCTGCGCGCGAGGGGTCAGACGCGCTCGAACACCGCGGCCAGGCCCTGCCCGCCGCCGATGCACATGGTCTCCAGACCCCACTGCGCGTCGCGGCGGACCATCTCTCGCGACAGTGTGGCGAGCATGCGGGCGCCGGTCGCGCCGACGGGGTGGCCGAGCGAGATTCCGGAACCGTGCGGGTTGAGGTGCTCCGAGGTCGGGTCGATGTCCCACTCGCGCATGACGGACAGCGCCTGCGCCGCGAACGCCTCGTTGAGCTCGATGACGCCCATGTCGGCGAGCGTCAGGCCGAGGCGCCCGAGAGCCTTGGCGGTGGCCGGGACGGGCCCGATTCCCATGGTCTCCGGCGCTACGCCCGCGACGGCCCACGAGGCGAGCCGGACGAGCGGGGTCAGGCCGAGGGCGGCCGCGTTGTCGGCGGTGGTGACGACGCACATCGCCGCGCCGTCGTTCTGCCCTGACGCGTTGCCCGCCGTCACCGTGGCATCCGGGTCGGTGCGTCCCATAATGGGGCGGAGTCCCGCGAGCGTCTCGACGGTGCTGTCGGCGCGGGGGTGCTCATCGGTGTCGACGACGACGTCGTCGCCCCTGCGCTGCGGAACGCTCACCGGCACGATCTCGTCGGCGAACACGCCGGACTCCTGGGCGGCGACAGCGCGCTTGTGCGACTGCACGGCCAGCTCGTCCTGCTCCTCGCGGCCGATTCCGTACTCGCGGCGGAGGTTCTCGGCGGTCTCGATCATGCCGCCATCGATGACGTGCGAGTGGCCGCCCACGGTGGTGCGGGCGCGGCCGAGACGGTCCACGAGCGAGACGCCGTCACCCTTGATGCCCCAGCGGGGGGACGGGGTGGCGTAGAACTCGACCTGGCTCATGGACTCGACGCCGCCGGCCACCACCAGGTCGACGCCCCCGGAGGCGACCTGCAGCGCGCCGGTGATCACTGCCTGCAGGCCGGAGCCGCAGCGGCGGTCTAGCTGCATGCCGGGAACGTCGATGCCGAGCGGCGAGTCCAGGGCGGCGATCCGGCCGATCGCGGGCCCCTCGCCACTCGGCGAGCCCTGACCGAGGATCACGTCGTCGACGTCCGCACTGGTCAGTCCGGTGCGTTCCACCAGGGCGGTGAGCAGCCCGGTGGCGAGGGCGCCCGCGTCGAGGTCGCGGAACACGCCGCCGAAGCGGCCGACCGGGGTGCGTAGGGGTTCACAGATGACGACGTCACGCATGGTTTCTCCTCAGGGGAAAGGGGGGCTGGGGGCGAAGGGGGCCGGCCGCTTCCGGGCCCGGGCGAGCTAGCGGTTGACGGTGCCGAGATCGGCGGACAGGGCGCGCGCGGCGTCCAGGATGACGGGGACCAGGTCGTCGTGGAGCTGCTCCAGGGAGTATCGGGCGGCGTGGGTCGAGACGTTGAGTGCGGCGACGACCCGCCCGTCACGGTCGCGTACCGGCGCGGCCAGTGAGCGGAGTCCGGGCTCGAGCTCCTGGTCGACCAGTGACCATCCGCGCGCGGAGATGACGGCGAGCTCGGCTCGCAGTGAAGCCTCGTCGGTGAGACCGTGCGGGGTGATCGCGCGCATATCGGTGTCCGCCAGGTAGGCGTCGAGCTCGTCCCCCGGCAGCGCGGCCAGCAGTACCCGGCCCATCGAGGTTGCGAACGCCGGGAATCGAGTGCCGATGGTGATGCCGATGTTCATGATGCGCCGGACCTGGACGCGTCCGACGTAGACGATGTCCGACCCGTCGAGCACGGCCACGGACGAGGACTCGTCGAGGCGGGCGCTGAGCTTCTCCAGGTGCGGCTGTGCCAGTTCGGACAGCGGCATCGAGGACAGGTAGCTGTAGCCCAGGTCCAGCACGCGCGGGGTCAGCCAGAAGCTGGTGCCGGCGGTGTCGACGTAGCCGAGCTCGACCAGGGTGTGCAGGAATCGACGCGCCGTGGCGCGGGTCAGTCCGGTAGCGCGGGCCACCTCGCTGAGGGTCTGCCTCGGGTGGTCCGCGTCGAAGGCGGTGATCACGGCGAGACCGCGCGCCAGGGACTGGACGAAGTCGGGGGAGGCGGACCGCTCGACGGTCGACGTGCCCGTGGGCTCGGTGGTCGCGGCGGGGTCGGTACTCACTGCATCTGCTCTCTCGGTGCTGGAGGCGGTCATACCCGGCCCGGGGCGGAGGCGGCGGTGAGGTGGTCACGTAGCACTTCGGTGACCCGGTCGGGGATCTCGACGGTGGGGACGTGGGCGGCGGGGGAGAGCGTCACGAACCTCGAACCCGGGATGCCGTCCGCGATCTCGCGGAGCACGTCGGGCGGGGTGGAGGGGTCCTCGTCCCCGGCCAGGACCAGCGTCGGGCAGCTGATCCGGCCGAGGTCGGCGCGGTTGTCCCAGCCGGAGAGTGCGTCGCACGCGGCAGCGTAACCCTCGGCTGCGGTCCCCACGACCATCTCGCGGAGTCGCGCCACCAGTTCGGGTTCCGCCTCGGCGCGGGCGGGGGTAATCCACCGGGCGACCACCGCGTCGGCGACGGCCTCCGTCCCGCCCGCGCGGACGGCCGCGGCGCGCTCGATCCACCCGGACGGCTCCCCGAAGCGCGCGGCGGTGCACAGCAGCGCCGCCGAGAGGATCCGCTCCGGCGTGTTGACGGCGAGCCACTGGGCCACGGCGCCGCCCAGTGACAGGCCGGTCACGTGGAATCGGTCCACCTCCAGCGAGTCGAGAAGTGCGAGTACGTCGCCCGCGAGGTCGGCGATGGTGGCCGGGCCGGGAACGACCGCCGAGCCGCCATGACCGCGATGGTCCACGGCCACGACGGTGTGGTCGACCCGCAGGTCCCGCGCCTGCGCGTCCCACATGCGCCGGTCGGATCCCAGGGACCCGAGCAGTACCACGACGGGAGTCTCCGGTGAGCGGGGGCCGCTGACCTCGTACGACAGGGTGGCGGGCATGCATCCGTCCTTTCGTGGGCGATCGGTGATGGGCACCACGATACGTCCAATGTGTGCGAATTGCGAACGTTTGTGCAATACGCGAACACGCACTACGGTGCGTGACATGACCAACAAGATCTTCGCCTCGGCCGCCGACGCGGTCGCGGATATCCCGGACGGCGCCTCCCTCGCCGTGGGAGGTTTCGGTCTGGTCGGCATTCCCGCCGTCCTCATCGACGCGCTCCTCGAGCAGGGTGCAACCGATCTGCGCACCGTCAGTAACAACTGCGGGACGGACGGATTCGGCCTCGGCAAGCTCCTCGAGGCCCGGCGTATCTCCCGGACCACCGCCTCGTACGTGGGCGCCAACAAGGAGTTCGCCCGTCAGTACCTGAACGGCGAGCTCGAGGTGGAGCTCACGCCGCAGGGCACCCTCGCCGAGCGCATGCGCGCCGGCGGCGCCGGGATCCCTGCCTTCTACACCCCGGCCGGTGTCGGCACGATGGTCGCCGACGGTGGCCTTCCGCTGCGCTACGACGGCCAGGGCGGGGTGGCCGTGGCCTCCGAGCCCAAGGAGGTCCGCGAGTTCGACGGTGTGCCCTACGTGCTCGAGCACTCCATCGTCACCGACTTCGCACTGGTGCACGCACGCAGGGCGGACACGGCCGGCAACGTGCAGTTCTACGGCACCGCCCGCAACTTCAACCCGGATGCCGCCATGTCGGGTCGCGTCACCATCGTCCAGGCGGAGGAGATCGTCCCCGCCGGCGAGATCAACCCGGCCGACGTACACCTGCCCGGCATCTTCGTCCAGCGTCTCGTCGAGGTCGGTCGCCAGGAGACCGGTGTCGAGATCGAGAAGCTCAGCAGTAAGGGAGAGGACCGGTCATGAGCTGGACCCATGAGCAGATGGCGGCCCGCATCGCCGCCGACTTTAGCGACGGCCAGTACGTCAACCTGGGTATCGGCATGCCGACCCTCATCCCGGACTATTTGCCCGAGGGCGTCCAGGTCACCCTCCACTCGGAGAACGGCATCCTCGGTGTGGGCCCGTATCCGACCAGTGAGCAGCTGGACCCGGAGATGATCAACGCCGGCAAGGAGACCATCACGGCCGCGCCGGGCGCCGCGTTCTTCGGTTCCTCGGACTCGTTCGCGATGATCCGCGGCGGCAACGTCGACGTTGCCGTGCTCGGTGCGATGCAGGTGTCTCAGGTCGGCGACCTGTCCAACTGGATGATCCCCGGTGCGATGGTCAAGGGCATGGGCGGCGCGATGGACCTCGTCCACGGTGCCGGCAAGGTCATCGTGATGATGGACCACGTCACCCGCAA
Source organism: Dietzia sp. NPDC055343 (assembly GCF_053645265.1). Lineage (NCBI taxonomy): Bacteria > Bacillati > Actinomycetota > Actinomycetes > Mycobacteriales > Dietziaceae > Dietzia > Dietzia sp. NPDC055343. The sequence continues at coordinate 4,314 of NZ_JBSHMJ010000030.1, forward strand.
GGGCGACATCAAGCTGATGGCCGAGAACACGCTGCCCTACACCGGTCGGGCCTGCGTGCAGCGTGTCGTCACCGACCTCTGCGTCCTCGACATCACCGACGAGGGCTTCCGTCTGGTCGAGCTCGCCCCGGATGTGACGATCGACGAGGTCCGCGAGAAGACGGGCGCCCTGGTCCACGCCTGACGAGCCCGGCCGCCGGGTGTACGTCGCGTCGAGCGCCCGACACGGGGTCGGATCCTCACTAGTGTGAGGTCCGACCCCGTCGTCGACTCCGGAAGGCCTCCGCGAATGAGCATCCCCACCCCGGTCACCGTCACCGTCACCGGCGCCGCCGGCCAGATCTCCTACGCCCTGCTGTTCCGGCTCGCGGCGGGCGGCGTCTACGGCAAGGACACCCCCGTCAGACTCCGGTTGCTGGAGGTCCCCTCGCAGACCGGCGCGGCGGAGGGCGTGGCGATGGAGTTGGAGGACTGCGCTTTCCCGGCCCTGGCCTCGATCGACATCACCGACGACCCGGCTGTGGCCTTCGACGGGGCCGGCGCCGCCGTCCTGGTCGGTGCCCGCCCCCGCGGTCCCGGCATGGAGCGCGCCGACCTGCTCACCGCCAACGGCGCGATCTTCCGGGACCAGGGTCGGGCGATCAACGACCACGCGGCCGAGGACGTGCGTGTGCTCGTGGTGGGCAACCCCGCGAACACCAATGCCTACATCGCCCACCGCCACGCCCCGGATGTGCCGGCGGAGCGGTTCACCGCCCTCATGCGGCTGGACCACAACCGGGCCCTGAGTCAGCTCGCGGCCCGGCTGGACGCACCGGTGGGGGAGCTGGACCGGGTGGTGGTGTGGGGCAACCATTCGGCCACGCAGTTCCCCGACGTCAGCTACCTGACCCGCGGTGGTGTCCCCGTCGCCGACGGACTCGACCGGCAGTGGCTCGAAGACGATTTCATCCCCCGCGTCGCGCGCCGGGGCTCGGAGATCATCGAGGTCCGGGGCTCGTCGTCGGCAGCGTCCGCGGCAGGCGCATCGATCGTCCACATGCGGGACTGGGTCCGCGGTACCCCCGAGGGGAGCTGGGCCACCGTCGCACTGCCGTCGCGGGGCGAGTACGGCACCGTCCCCGGCGTGGTCACCGGCCTGCCGTGCCGTAGTGACGGCGGGGAGTGGCAGGTCGTCGAGGGCCTGGAGATCGACGACTTCCAGCGTGCGCGCATCGACGCGTCGGTGGCCGAGCTGGTCTCCGAACGTGACGCGGTGCACGGCCTGGGACTGGTCGACTGATCCGGTGTCGCTGATCGGCGCGGGTCGGCCCGCCTGTGCGGGTGGGCCTGCGCCGACGGCGTGTGTCGGCCCCGGGCGCTCACGGCCTACGATGGGCGGGTGACGACTCCAGCTTCCCCCGCCCCGAACACCGACCGCGCGGACGCCCTGCCCGCCTCCTGGAACCCAGGTGAGGTGGAGGCGGAGTTGTATCAGCGTTGGGTCGACGCCGGTTACTTCGAGGCCGATTCCGCCAGCGCCAAGCCCGCCTATTCGGTGGTGCTGCCGCCGCCCAACGTGACGGGCAGCCTGCACATGGGGCACGCGCTCGACCACACCCTGATGGACGTGTTGACCCGACGCAAGCGCATGCAGGGTTTCGAGGTGCTGTGGCTGCCGGGCATGGACCACGCCGGCATCGCCACCCAGACCCTCGTCGATCGCAAGCTCCGCGAGGAAGGCATCGACCGGCACGAGATCGGCCGTGAGGCCTTCATCGACAAGGTCTGGGAGTGGAAGGCCGAGTCCGGCGGCACGATCGGCGAGCAGATGCGCCGACTCGGCGACGGCGTCGACTGGTCGCGCGAGCGGTTCACGCTGGACGACGGACTGTCCCGCGCCGTGCAGACAATCTTCAAGGAGCTGTTCGACCAGGGCCTGATCTACCGGGCCGAGCGCCTGGTCAACTGGTCGCCCACGCTCCAGACCGCGATCTCGGACATCGAGGTCAAATACGCGGACGTCGAGGGCGAGCTCGTGAGCTTCCGTTACGGCTCGATGGACGATTCGGAGCCGCATCTGGTGGTGGCCACCACCCGTCTCGAGACGATGCTCGGTGACACCGCGATCGCGGTGCACCCGGAGGACGAGCGCTACGCCCACCTGGTGGGCACGCAGATCCCGCATCCGTTCCGCGAGGGCTGGACCATGCGCGTCGTGGCCGACGACTACGTCGACCCCGAGTTCGGCACGGGCGCCGTCAAGGTCACCCCGGCGCACGATCCGAACGACTTCGCGATCGGCCAGCGCCACAGCCTCGAGATGCCCACGATCATGGACGTCACCGGCCATATCACCGGCACGGGCACCCGTTTCGACGGGATGGACCGCTTCGAGGCCCGCAAGGCCGTCCGCGAGGAGCTCGCCGCCCAGGGTCGCATCGTCAAGGAGGTGCGCCCGTACCTGCACTCGGTGGGCCACTCCGAGCGCTCCGGCGAGCCGATCGAACCGCGCCTGTCACTGCAGTGGTGGGTCCGCGTCGAGGAGTTGGCGCGGATGTCCGGTGACGCCGTTCGCGACGGTGACACCGTGATCCATCCGACGAGCCAGGAGCCACGCTGGTTCGACTGGGTCGACGACATGCACGACTGGTGCATCTCCCGTCAGCTGTGGTGGGGGCACCGGATCCCGATCTGGTACGGCCCCGAGGGGGAGGTCGTCTGCGTCGGGCCGGACGACCGGGCGCCCGCCGGCTACACGCAGGAGTCCGACGTGCTCGACACGTGGTTCTCCTCGGCGCTGTGGCCGTTCTCGACGATGGGCTGGCCCGAGCGCACCGCCGACCTGGAGCGGTTCTATCCCACGTCCGTGCTGGTCACCGGTTACGACATCCTGTTCTTCTGGGTGGCCCGGATGATGATGTTCGGCACCTTCGTGGGGCAGCGGCTCACCGGTGATAAGTCGGCCCCGGGCCGGGTGCCGTTCACCGACGTCTTCCTGCACGGCCTGGTCCGTGACGAACACGGGCAGAAGATGTCCAAGTCCAAGGGCAACGGCATCGACCCGCTGGACTGGGTGGACCGCTTCGGTGCCGACGCGCTGCGTTTCACTCTCGCCCGCGGTGCCAACCCCGGCGGCGACCTGTCGGTGGGCGACGACTCGGCCCAGGCCTCGCGCAACTTCGCGACCAAGCTGTTCAACGCCACCCGCTTCGCGCTGATGAACGGTGCGACAGTGGGGACGCTGCCGGAGTCCTCCGCGCTCACCGACGCCGACCGCTGGATCCTCCGGCGTCTCGGCGAGGTGCGCGTGTCCGTCGACGACGCACTGGAACGCTACGAGTTCTCCAAGGCGTGCGAGACGCTCTACCACTTCGCGTGGGACGAGGTCTGTGACTGGTACCTCGAGCTGGCGAAGGTCCAGTTCGGTGGCGACGACGAGGCCCGCTCCTCCGATCGGGCCGGGTACACCAGGCTGGTCCTGGGCCACGTTCTCGACGCTGTGTTGCGGATGCTGCACCCGGTGATCCCGTTCGTGACCGAGACGCTCTGGACCGCGCTGACCGGGCGGGAGTCGCTCGTCGTCGCCGAGTGGCCCGCCGATGTCGTCCCCACCGGCGACGCCGCGGAGTCGGTCCGCCGCGTGGGCGATGCCCAGACGCTCGTCACCGAGATCCGCCGGTTCCGCTCGGATCAGGGGCTCAAGCCCGGCCAGCGGGTCCCCGCCCGCCTGTCACGGACCGACGAGGCGGACCTGCCGTCCGACCTGCTCGACCAGGTCACGTCGCTGGCCCGGTTGACCCCGGCGGAGGCCGACTTCACCGCCACGGCGTCGCTCGAGGTCCGCCTGGGCCTGTCGACGGTCGGCGTGGAGATCGACACCTCCGGGACGATCGATCTGGCCGCCGAGCGCCGCCGGTTGGAGAAGGACCTCGCCGCCGCGCGCAAGGAGCTGGAGACCACGGGCGCCAAGCTCGGTAACGAGGCGTTCCTCGGCAAGGCCCCCGACCACGTGGTGGACAAGATCCGCGCCCGCCGCGACCTGGCCGAGGCCGAGGTCGAGCGCATCGGCGCCCGCCTCGAGGGAATGCCCGCCGGGAGTGGATCGGCGTGAGCGATCGCAAATGGCTCCCGCCGCACGACCCGGAGGAGGGGTGGGACACCCCCACCGAGGAGGACGTCGCCGACATGCTCGGCGAGGACGGCCTCGTGGCCGGCGTCTCCCTCGGCGGGCCGCTCCCCGGTGACGAGGAGGGCGACGGCGACGACCATCTGCCGCCCCGCCCGATCCCCGAGGTCGGCAGCCCCGAGTGGCAGACCGACACGGCCGAGCTGGCCGCGGTCGAGGAGGAGTTGTCCGCCCGGTGGCCCGAGTCCCGCCTCGAGCCCAGCCTCGACCGGATCAGCGAGCTGACCTCGGTCCTCGGCGACCCCCAACACGCGTACCCGGTCGTTCATGTGGCCGGCACCAACGGCAAGACCTCGGTCACCCGGATGGTCGACGCCCTGCTCCGCGCACTGCACCAGCGCACCGGCCGCAACTCGAGCCCGCACCTGCAGACCGTGACCGAGCGCATCGCCCTCGACGGCGAGCCGATCACCGCCCGGTTGTTCGTGGACACCTACCGCGAACTGCAGCCGTACCTCGAGCTCGTCGACCAGCGGTCCGAGGCGGCCGGTGGTCCCCGCATGAGCTACTTCGAGGTGCTGACCGCGATGGCGTTCGCGGCGTTCGCCGACGCGCCCGTCGACGTGGCCGTGATCGAGACCGGGATGGGCGGCACGTGGGATGCCACCAATGTGGTGCGGCCGGCCGTCGCCGTCGTCACCCCCGTCGGCCTGGACCACACCGACTATCTCGGCGAGGACCTCGCCACCATCGCGGGGGAGAAGGCCGGCATCATCCAGCCCGCCCCCGCCGACGACCTGCTGCCCCGCGACCCGGTCGCGGTGATCGGTCGCCAGGAGCCCGAGGCGATGGAGGTCCTGCTGAGGCGGGCCGTCGAGGCGGGCGCCGTCGTGGCCCGTCTCGGCTCGGAGTTCGACGTGATCGACCGCCGCCTGGCCGTCGGTGGGCAGCAGCTCACCCTGCGCGGCCTCGGGGGCGAGTACACCGACGTCTTCCTTCCGCTGTTCGGCGAACACCAGGCCGAGAACGCCGCCACCGCCCTCGCCGCGGTCGAGGCCTTCTTCGGCGCCGGTCCCGGGCGGACGCTGGACCCCGAACTCATCCGCGCCGGGTTCGCCGCGGTCGACAATCCGGGGCGTCTCGAGCGACTCAGCTCGAGCCCCACGGTCCTGGTCGACGCCGCCCACAACGGGCACGGTGGTCGCGCTCTCGCGCAGGCCATCACCTCGGAGTTCGACTTCAAGCGGCTGGTCGCGGTGGTGGCGATGCTCGACGGCAAGGACGCGGACGCGTTCCTCGCCGCGCTCGAGCCGGTCGTCGAGGACGTCATCGTCACCCGGGCGGCCTCGCCCCGGGCGATGGCGCCCGAGGATCTCGCTCGGATCGCCGAGGAGCGGTTCACGTCCCAGCGTGTCCACGTCGTGGACACGCTCCCCGACGCGGTCAGCGCCGCGCTCGACCTGGTGGGGGTCCCCGACCCGACCGCCGACGACGACGTCTCCGGCGTCGGCGTACTCGTCACGGGGTCCGTGGTGACCGCCGGGGCCGCACGCAGCCTGTTCGGAAAGGACGCACAGTGAGCAACCCCGACACCGGCGGCTCCGCCGGCCCCGCGCTCCACGGCACCACAGCACACGCGCCCTCGGTGGATCCGTGGAAGGGGCTGCGCGGCATCATGGCCGGCACGCTCTTCCTCGAGGCCATCGTGATCGGGCTCGTGCTCACGGTGATCGCGCGTCTCGACGACGGCGCCCACTTCCAGTCGTGGAAGGTGTGGTTCGTCAGCCTGCTCGCCGTGGCGATGATCGCGGCCGCGGGACTGCAGCGCAGGCCGTGGGCCATCCCGATGAACATCGTCCTGGCCACACTCGCGGTGGTCCCGGGGTGGATCGTGCACTGGTCGATGGGCGTGTGTGGCCTGATGTTCGCCGCGGTGTGGGCGTACATCCTGTACCTGCGGTACGACCTGAGTCGACGGATAGCCGGCGGGTATCTGCCCAGCCAGCACGACTGAGCCCGCGGCGCTGCTTGTAGCATTGCGTCCGTGACCGAGAGAACCTTCTTCCTCATCAAGCCCGACGGCGTCGAGCGTGGCCTCACCGGCACGATCCTCGCCCGCATCGAGGCCAAGGGCCTGACGATCGCGGCAATGGATCTTCGACAGGTGCAGCGGGAGACCGCGGCCGAGCACTACGCCGAGCATGCCGAGCGTCCCTTCTACGGTGACCTGCTCGAGTTCATCACCTCCGGCCCGGTCGTCGCCGGCGTCCTCGAGGGCCCCCGCGCCATCGCCGCGTGGCGTCAGCTCGCGGGCGGGACCGACCCGGTCGAGAAGGCCGCCCCCGGCTCGATCCGTGGCGACTTCGGTCTCGAGACGCAGCTCAACCTCGTCCACGGTTCGGATTCCGAGGAGTCCGCCGCCCGTGAGATCGCCCTCTGGTTCCCGTGCCTGGCCTGAGGGCTCCGCACCTCCGGGTCGCTGCGTCGACCCGACCTCCTCACGCGCCCGTCGGTCCCCGGACCGGCGGGCGCGTTCTCGTCTGTCGTGCCCGCGCGGCGACGCTTGAGCGTCGGGTGTGGGAGAATGGCCGAAGCTCATCCTGGCGAGTGGTCTACCAGTCCGCCCCGGAACGAGCGCCCGCCACCGTGGCCGGTTCCGATCGGTACCGCGGACCAACAGACATCGCCCCGCCTCGGCGGGGCCGAGACCAGAAACGCCCGACCCCGTGCGGCGGCGTGGGTCACCGTGATCGGTGACGTGATCGCGCCCGGAGTCCGGCCAGAGGAGACACGTGTCGGATCCGAACCTGACCATCGACCATCTCAATGCGTTGCCCGAGAGGATGCGCGCACACGCGGCCGCCAAGGCCGTGGGCATGACGAGCAAGGAGTTCCTCGCCGCCATGTCCGGGATCGGCGTGGAGATCAAGAGCGCCCAGTCGGGCGTGACCCGCGGGGTGCTGCTCACCTGGTTCGAGGGCCGTCAGCGGGGTGCCGCAGGCTCGACGGACGCGGCTGCGGCGCCGGCGCCCGCAGCGGCCGAGCCCGAGACTGCCAGCGGCGCTGTCACCGGGGCCGGGGCCCCTGCGGCCCCGGCGAAGAAGACCCCTGCCAAGAAGTCCGCGGCGAAGAAGGCGCCGGCGAAGTCGGCCGCGAAGAAGGCCCCGGCCCGGAAGTCCGCCCGGTCACAGGACCCGGCAGCAAAGGACCCGGCAGCGCAAGACTCGACTGCGGCGGGATCAGCTGCGGATACCGTCGCCACGGGCTCGACCGACCAGGTCACAACCGAGCCGGAGCCGGCCGCGAAGAAGGCCCCCGCACGCAAGCGCAGCGCCAAGAAGTCGACGGCGCCGCAGGCTGATACCTCGGCCCCCGCCACGTCCTCGGAGCGACCGGCGCTTCCCGAGGCGATCGTCACCGGCGAGGTCGGCTCGGCGGACTCCGGCAATCGGCGCCGCCGGTCCTCGGCCAGCCCGTCGTTCTCCCCGCTGTTCCTGTCCCCTGACGAGTCGGAGGGGCGCAGCAGTCGGGCGTCGGGTTCCGACCGGCCCGGCAGCGGTGATTCTGTTCGCGGCTCTGACGGTAGCGATGCGAGCGGCGACCAGGCGAGTAAGGACGACAACCGCGACGACGACGATCAGACGAGCCAGGGCGAGGGCGGAAATCGCCGCCGCAGGCGTGGTCGCCGTGGCCGCGGCCGTGGGCGTGGCGAGGGTGGCGACGACCAGAACCAGAACACCGACGACGACGCCACCGACCAGTCGGGCGACGGCTCGGGCACCGGCTCCGGCTCGGACACCGACGGGCACGAGGATGCCGACGGTAAGGACGACAAGTCGAACACCGGACGCGACGGCTCCGCCAGCACCGCGCCCGGCGCGAGCGACGACGCGGACAGCGGGACCGACTCGAACGACCCCGACTCCGACGACGCTTCGGACGGCTCGGATTCGTCGCCCTCGGGCTCGCGTCGCCGACGCCGTCGTCGTCGTCGCAGTGGGGGCTCCGGCTCCGGTTCCGACGACAACCAGGGCGCGGTCGACGACCCGCCCAACACCGAGATCCACGAGCGCGACGGCCGCCGGCGCTCCGGACGCGGGGGACAGGGCTCCGGCACCTCCACCGACGAGGTGCAGGGCATCACCGGTTCGACCCGCCTCGAGGCCAAGCGCCAGCGTCGCCGGGACGGCCGGGAGGCCGGCCGCCGCCGTCAGCCGATCCTGTCCGAGTCCGAGTTCCTCGCCCGGCGCGAGTCCGTGGACCGCGTCATGGTGGTGCGCGAGAAGCCGCGCGTCGACGGCAAGGGGATCATGACCCAGGTCGGCGTACTCGAGGACAAGGTGCTCGTCGAGCACTTCGTCACCACCGAGTCCGCGCGCTCGATGGTGGGCAACGTCTACCTCGGCCGCGTGCAGAACGTGCTGCCCAGCATGGAGGCGGCGTTCGTCGACATCGGGCGTGGCCGCAACGGCGTGCTGTACGCCGGGGAGGTCAACTGGGAGGCCGCCGGGCTGGGCGGCAAGGCCCGGCGTATCGAGCAGGCGCTCAAGCCCGGTGACATGGTTCTGGTGCAGGTCACCAAGGACCCGGTCGGGCAGAAGGGTGCCCGCCTGTCCACGCAGATCTCACTGGCCGGCCGCTTCCTGGTGTACGTGCCGGACGGCAACTCCGCTGGGATCTCGCGCAAGCTCCCGGATACCGAGCGGCGTCGCCTCAAGGCGATCCTCAAGGACGTCGTCCCCGAGGGCTCCGGCGTGATCATCCGCACGGCCGCCGAGGGCGTCAGCGAAGAGGAGATCGGCCGCGACGTCGAGCGTCTGGCCGGGCAGTGGACAGAGATCTCCGAGGACGCCGCCAAGCGGACCTCCTCCGGCGCCGGCAACCCCGTCGCGCTCTACGAGGAGCCCGACCTTCTGGTCAAGGTCGTGCGTGACCTGTTCAACGAGGACTTCACCAAGCTCGTCATCCAGGGCGAGACGTCGTGGAAGACCGTCCACGACTACGTCTCCCGCGTCGCTCCCGAGATGGTGGAGCGGCTCGAGCGCTACGACAACCCCGAGGTCGACGTGTTCGCCACCCACCGCGTGGACGAGCAGCTGGCCAAGGCGCTCGAGCGCAAGGTGTGGCTGCCGTCCGGCGGCTCGCTGGTCATCGACCGCACCGAGGCCATGACGGTCATCGACGTCAACACCGGCAAGTACACCGGTTCCGGCGGCAACCTCGAGGAGACCGTCACCAAGAACAACCTCGAGGCGGCCGAGGAGATCGTGCGGCAGCTGCGGCTGCGCGACGTCGGCGGCATGGTGATCATCGACTTCATCGACATGGTGCTGGAGGGCAACCGCGACCTCGTGCTGCGGCGCCTGACCGAGGCCCTCGGCCGCGACCGCACGCGTCATCAGGTCTCCGAGGTCACGTCGCTCGGACTGGTGCAGCTGACCCGGAAGAAGCTCGGTACCGGCCTGGTCGAGGCCTTCTCCACCCCGTGTGAGCACTGCCATGGCCGCGGCCTGATCGTGCACACCGACCCGATCCACACCGAGTCGCACAACGCCGACGAGCCGGGCACCCGCCGTGGCCGGCGCCGCGGCGGCAAGGGCGGCGATTCCGCGTCGTCCTCCTCCGAGCCTGCCGCGACCAAGCAGGCTCCGCGCAAGGACGGCCCGGCGCCGTCCGCGCACCCGGCCGCCCTGGCCATGGGGCGGCAGACGCCCGAGGCTGACGAGACGGCGACCGACGACGGTCGCGCGGAGAAGCCCGCGGCCGCGGCGTCCACGACGGCGGACAGCACCCCGGTGGTGGACGAGGCCACGTCCGCGACCGCGACGACGCCCGCGGACACGAGCTCCGCGGACACGGCTACCGACGCCGCGGCCGCGGCTGCGGCCGGGCCGACTCAGGCGACGGAGAAGGCCGACGAGGCCGACGACTCGTCCGTCGCGGAGTCCTCGGACGCCGCGGGGGCCACGCGTCCGACTCGCCGTCGCCGAGCGACCCGCCGGTCGACCTCGAGCGCACCGGCGCCGTCCACCGCCGCCCGGGACTCCGCGGCCGCAGAGCTCGCCGAGACCCCGCAGGCGGGGACCGCAGCGGTGGCCGAGGCCGCCGAGGCGGTCGCCGAGGTCTCGCCCGCCGACGGTGCCGCCGGCACCGCGGCAGGCGCAACCGCGGACGGTGGCTCGTCGGGCGCGCAGTCGGAAGGACAGTCGGGGCGCCGCCCGCGACGGCGGTCCGGTCGCCGCGAAGCCGGTGCCGCGGTTGCGGCCGCCGCGCCGGAGTCCGCCCCCGGGGCCCCGGCCGCCAAGGTCGAGGCAGCGGCGCTGGCAGAGGCGCCGACAGCAGTGGTCGCGGAACCGCGTCAGCGTCCCGCCCGCCGCCGGGCGACCCGGTCCACGACCGCTCCCGGGGGCGCCTGAACGCAGGGGCGCGGAGCCGGTGGCACGGTCGGTTTGACCTGCTGTGCCACCGGACCGTAACCTTGACAGGTCGCTCGTCGCGGCGCTATGTCGCTGCGCGAAGAGTCGCGGGCCGGTCCTCCAGGGGATGGGCGTCTGCGATCCTGGCCGATGAGAGTCGGCGAGCAAGTAAGAACACCGCACACACGGTGTGGTCGCCCTGCGCGGCCGCACACCCGAGAAGCAAGGGGAAGCCCTCCATGTACGCGATCGTCAAGACCGGCGGCAAGCAGTACAAGGTCGCCGAAGGGGACCACGTCAAGGTCGAGAAGATCGAGGGCGAGGCCGGTACCTCCGTGTCGCTGTCCCCGATCCTCGTCGTCGATGGTGCTTCGGTCACCTCCGATGCGGACGCGCTGACCAAGGTCACCGTCTCCGCCGAGATCGTCGAGCAGACCAAGGGTCCCAAGATCCGGATCCACAAGTTCAAGAACAAGACCCGTTACCACAAGCGTCAGGGCCACCGTCAGAAGCTGACGGTCGTCAAGATCACCGGTATCAAGTAGTCGTCTCGGCCGGTACAGGCCACCAGCTCAGCGCCTCCGGGCGTGTTCCCTTAAGGAGGGACTGACATGGCAAGTAAGAAGGGCGCATCCAGCACCCGTAACGGTCGTGACTCCAACGCCCAGCGCCTCGGCGTGAAGCGCTTCGGTGGCCAGGAGGTCAACGCCGGCGAGATCCTGGTCCGCCAGCGCGGCACCAAGTTCCACCCGGGCGTGGGCGTCGGCCGTGGCGGAGACGACACGCTGTTCGCTCTCTCCGCCGGCGCGGTGGAGTTCGGCACCAAGCGTGGCCGCAAGACCGTGAACATCGTGCCCGCCGGCGCCGAGGCCTGACCCGGTAGCCACCACAGTCACGATTCGCCCTCGGGGGCCGGGCGGGGTCTGATGACTCCACACCCGGCCCCCGAGAGCATTTATCGGGCAGTATCGGACTACGCATCCACTGACCCGACCCCCACCGGCCACCACCAGGAGGAGCCCACACCATGTCGAGATTCATCGACCGCGTAGTCCTCCACCTCGCCGCGGGGGACGGCGGCAACGGCTGCACCTCCGTGCACCGTGAGAAGTTCAAGCCGCTCGGCGGCCCCGACGGCGGCAACGGCGGCCGCGGCGGAGACGTGGTGCTCGTGGTGGACCCCCAGGTCCACACGCTGCTCGACTTCCACTACCGCCCCCACGCCCGTGCCGGAAAAGGCCAGCCCGGGATGGGTGGGAACCGAAACGGCGCCAACGGTGACGATCTCGTGTTGGCGGTACCGCCGGGCACCGTCGTCCTCGGCTCGGACGGCGAGCCGATCGCCGACATGGTCGGGGCCGGCACCCGGTTCGTCGTCGCCGAGGGCGGCAAGGGCGGCCTGGGCAACGCCGCGCTCGCCTCGCGCTCGCGTAAGGCCCCGGGCTTCGCGCTGCTGGGGGAGCCCGGCGGCGTCTTCGATGTCACCCTCGAGCTCAAATCGATGGCGGACGTCGGGCTGGTCGGCTTCCCGTCGGCGGGCAAGTCGTCACTGATCTCGGTGATCTCGGCCGCCAAGCCCAAGATCGCCGACTACCCGTTCACCACCCTCGCGCCCAACCTCGGCGTGGTCTCGGTGGGGGATGACACCATCACCATCGCTGACGTTCCCGGGCTGATCCCCGGCGCCAGCGACGGACGCGGCCTCGGCCTCGACTTCCTGCGCCACATCGAGCGCACCGCGGTCCTCGCCCACGTGGTGGACTGCGCGAACCTGGAGTCCGACCGCGACCCGATCTCCGACGTCGACGCCCTCGAGGCCGAGCTCGCCGCCTACCAGTCCGAGCTCACTGACGCCGGCATGGGCCACCTGGCGGACCGGCCCCGCGTGGTGGTGCTCAACAAGATCGACGTGCCCGACGCCGCCGACATGGCCGAGATGGTCCGCGGCCACTTCGAGGCCAAGGGCTGGCCCGTGTACGCGATCTCGGCGGTGGCCCACAAGGGCCTCGACGAGCTCAAGTTCGGCCTGTACGAGTTGGTCAAGGCCCACCGCAAGGCCAACCCGCCCGCGGCCCCCGAGCGGATCGTGCTGCGGCCCAGGGCCGTCGATGCGGACCAGTTCGATATCCGGCGCGACCCGGACGAGCCCGACGGCTTCATCGTGCTCGGCGCCAAGCCGGAGCGATGGATCCGTCAGACCGACTTCGCCAACGACGAGGCCGTGGGCTTCCTCGCCGATCGCCTGGCGCGCCTGGGGGTGGAAGAGGCGCTCATCAAGGCCGGAGCCGAGGAGGGTTGCTCCGTCACGATCGGTGACGTCTCGTTCGAGTGGGAGCCGCAGACCCCGGCCGGCGTGGACCTCATGCGGATCGGTCGCGGTACCGACATGCGCTTCGAGTCGACCGATCGCGTGGGTGCCTCCGAACGCAAGTACCGCAAGCACGTCCGTCGCGGTCTCATCGACCCGGACGAGGAGACCCTCGAGTGACGGTCGAGTCGGAGCTTCGCCGCCGGATCGGGACCGCCCGACGAGTGGTGGTGAAGATCGGCTCCTCGGCCATCACGAGCTTCCACGGCGGGATCCGCCGTGCCGAGCTCGACGCTCTCGCCGACGTCTGCCAGGCCCGCATGGCGGCGGGCTCGGACGTCTTCGTTGTCTCCTCCGGGGCGATCGGGGCAGGGATGGCCCCGCTGCGGATGCCCGCGCGCCCCACGACCCTGTCCGCCAAGCAGGCCGCCGCCAGCGTCGGCCAACTGGAGTTGGCGCGGGCGTGGGGTGACTCGTTCGCCAGGCACGACCGGGTGGTCGGGCAGGTGCTGCTCACCGCCGCCGACATCGGGCGACGCGACAGCGCGGCCAACGCCCAACGGACCCTGGACCGGTTACGGACGCTGAGCGCTGTCCCGGTGATCAATGAGAACGACACCGTGGCCACCAACGAGATCAGGTTCGGGGACAACGACCGGTTGGCGGCCCTCGTCGCACACCTGATCAGTGCCGACGCACTCATCCTGCTCTCGGACGTCGATGCGCTGTACGACTCCGATCCACGCAAGGGCGACGCCAGGGCCGTCACGATGGTCGGCGGGGCGGGCGATCTCGACGGCGTGATCGCCGGCCCCGGCGGTGCGCTGGGCACCGGGGGGATGGCCTCGAAGCTCGCCGCGGCCCGCCTCGCGGCCGACGCCGGGGTGCCCGTCCTTCTCACGGCCGCCGAGCGTGCCGCCGAGGCCCTCGCCGCCGAACCGGGAGTGGGCACGGTGTTCGCGCCGCGTCCCGAGCGGATGTCGGCGCGCCGGTTCTGGGTGCGTCACGCCGCGGACACGAGTGGCTCGGTGGCGCTCGACGACGGTGCGGTGCGGGCGATCACCGGAGCACGCCGTTCGCTGCTGTTGGCCGGCGTGACCGGGGTCGAGGGCCTGTTCCACTTCGGGGACGTGATCGAGATGCACGACCAGGCGGGTCGAGCGGTGGCCCGGGGCATCGCCCAGTACGACTCGGTCGAGGTCCGGACCCGGCTGGCCGAGCGGGAGTCCGGCGCCGCCGCGGGGCAGGGCCGCCCCCTGGTGCACGCGGACGACCTCGTCGCCCTCTGATTTCAGAGCCCGTCGACCTGTCCCTCGGTGTGGACCGGGGTCACCGTGCCCTCTTCGAGGTTGTAGAGCGCGCCGACGATCGCGGTGCGTCCCTCGGTGATCGCGCGGTCGACAGCGGCGGACTTCTCCCGGATCGCGGTGACGGTCTGACGGACGTTCTCGATGACGATGTCCTGGTACCCGGCCTCCGGGTCACGGCGCGCCTCGAACACGGCGGGCGCGATGCGCTCCACGACGTCCCGCAGATAGCCCGACGGCGTGGAGTGCGAGTCGATCGCCTTGATCGTCGCGCCGACCGCGCCGCACGAGGTGTGGCCCAGCACCAACGTCAGCGGGATGCGCAGCGCGTCGACCCCGAACTCGACCGACCCGAGCACCGACGGGTCCACGATGTGGCCGGCGTTGCGGATCACGAACAGGTCGCCGAGCCCCTGGTCGAACACGACCTCGGCGGGCACGCGCGAGTCGGAGCAGCCGAAGACCTGGGCGAACGGGTTCTGCTGTCCGGCGAGCTCGGCGCGACGCGAGGGCGCCTGGTGCTCGTTGAGGTTCTCTCCGGCCACGTAGCGGGCGTTGCCGCGGAGGAGTCGTGCCAGGGCTGTCTCGGGTGTCGTCGCGATCTGCATACCCCTAGTGTGCTCCTCGCCGGTCACTCCGGATCCGGCAGGGCGGCATCGGTGAGCTCGAGTACCTCCACGCAGTCGCCGTCGATGGTGAGGGTCGCCTCGTCGTGCGCACGGGTGCGCCCGCGGTTGAGAACCGCGACGGGCTTGCCGGTGGTCACCGCCCGCCGCACGAACCGGTATCCGGACCGGACGGTGAGAGACGATCCGACGACGACGACAACGTCGGATTCGTCCACAAGAGCGTTCGCCTCCTGCACGCGGGCGGCCGGGACGTTCTCGCCGAAGTAGACGATGTCTGGTTTGAGCATCCCCGCACAGCCGGGGCAGTCCACCATCCGGAAGCCGGCGGTGTCGTCCAGGACGGCGTCCGCATCGGGGGCCACCTCGATCGCACCGCGTGACGCGACGCGTTCGGCGAAGTCCGGGTTGAGGGCCTCGAGGTCATCGTGCAGCGCCCACCGGCTGCGGCGGGCCCCGCAGCCCAGGCAGGTGACGACCGCGTACGTGCCGTGCAGGTCCACGATCCGGCGGCTGCCCGCCTTGAGATGCAGCAGGTCCACGTTCTGGGTGATGACGCCCGAGACCAGGCCACGACGCTCCCAGTCGGCCAGCAGCAGATGCGCCGCGTTGGGGCGGGCGGCCTCCATGTGGCGCCAGCCGAGGTGATTGCGGGCCCAGTAGTGACGGCGGAAGCCGGGATCACCCACGAACTGCTGGTACGTCATCGGTGTGCGGCCGGGGGAATCCGGCCCCCGGTAGTCGGGGATCCCGGACGGCGTGGAGATCCCGGCGCCGGTCACGATCACAGCCCGGCGACCCCGCAGCAACCCGGCCAGAGCGGCGGCCCGCTCGGCCGGATCGCGGTCCGGCGCGGTGCGCTCGGCGGGGGTCCAGGCGGTCTCTCGGACCCCGACCATCACAGGCCCCCGGGCCCCGAGGGGTCGTGCGCGCACACCACGTCCAGGGTGTCGGCCCGTCGCCGCGCGAGCGCGGCCAGCCCGGAGTGCGTCATCGCGATCGCGCCCGGCTCGAGCGCGAACGCCCGCTCCTGGAGTGGGATCACGGCAGGTGTCCGGACCGACGGGTCGATCTGGCCGCGATGGTAGAAGGCATCGCCCGCGTGGAGGACGTCCTTGCCGACGGGTGTCTCGTCGTCGTCATCGTGGCCGGCGCCCGCGCCACCCGGCACGAACACGCCGGCGTGACCCGTGGTGTGGCCCGGCAGATCGACGAACATCATCCCCTCGGCGATGTGGTCCAGGGACAGCATGCGGAACCCCTCCCACCTGTCGGACCCGAACTCGTACTCGGCGTAGTTCGGCCCGTGCGCCAGCTGGGCGCGCCGGTATCGGCGACGCTCGACGAACCGCGGCAAGCGCACCGCCCGGGTCAGACCCTGCGTGGTGACGTGCACGGTCGCGTCCGGGAAGTCGGCCAGGCCGCCGATGTGGTCGACATCGAAATGCGTCAGCACGATGTGTCGGACGTCGCGCGGGTCCAGGCCCAGCGCCCCGATGCGGTGTACAGCCGTCTCCGCCGGATCCAGCGCCGGGCGCACGAGGTGCCGCAGCGGACCCAGCCGACCGGCCGGATCCGCGATGTCCTGCAGGCCGATGCCGGAGTCGACCAGCACCAGCCCGCCCGGCGCCTCCACCAGCAGGACGCGAGTGGGGGAGATGCCCGCCATGGTGCCGCAGTTGAGCTGGTGGATACGCATGGCAGGAACGGTACCGTGGCCACGTGCGCCATGACTCCGTGCTGGACCCCCGGCCCGTCGTGTCCGTCTCGGCAGCCCCGGGTCTCGCGGGCCCGACGGAGGGCTGGCCGTACTCGATCCCCGCCGTGGTGCACCTGCTCCGCGACGGTCTGGAACTCGACGACCTCACCGTGCTGGTGGGCGAGAACGGGACCGGTAAGTCGACGATCGTCGAGGCCGTGGCCATGGCGTACGGGCTGGGCGCCGAGGGCGGATCCGTCAACGGCAGGGACGTCACCTGGGCCTCGGAGTCGCCGCTGCACGAGTCACTGCGACTGGTGCGGGGCGGGGCGGCGTCGAAGTGGGGATACTTCCTGCGCGCCGAGACGATGCACGGCATGTTCACCTACCTGCAGTCCAGCGGCCCGGAGCAGGATTTCCACGCCCGAAGTCACGGGGAGGCGTTCTGGGACATCCTCTCGACCTCGCGTTTTGATGGCGGCGGACTGTTCGTCCTGGACGAGCCCGAGGCCGGACTGTCGTTCGACGCGCAGCTCAGGTTGGTCGCGCTGCTGCTCGAACTGGCCGACCGTCGGGGTGCGCAGGTGCTGATGGCCACCCACTCGCCGATCCTCGCCTCCGTGCCCGGCGCCGCCGTCTACGAACTCTCCGATTCGGGGATGCACCGGGCCCGCTGGGAGGACCTGGCGATAGTCGACCACCACCGCAGGTATCTCGAGGCGCCGGAGAGATACCTGCGGTATCTGCTGGGGTGACGGGGCACACTGGACCCATGACCAATTCCGCATCCCGCCCCGGCCGGACCACGGGCGAGGCCAGGCCCGTCCACCCCGTCTACCCCGCGTGGCAGCCGCCGTCGACGTCGCGCGCGGCCAACGCCGGCCCGCTGCCCGCGCCCGAGCCGGGGTTCGAGCCGGACATCATCGTGGTGGGGCACGGACTCGCCGGTCTGGTCGCCACCTACGAGGCGAGCCGTGCGGGCAAGAAGGTGCTGGTGGTGGACCAGGAGAACGAGAAGAACCTCGGTGGCCAGGCCTTCTGGTCGCTCGGCGGGCTGTTCATGGTGGACACCCCCGAGCAGCGGCGGATCGGGATCTCCGACTCCCTCGAACTCGCCTGGCGGGACTGGCTCGGCTCCGCCGCGTTCGACCGCCCCGAGGACGCGCGGCCGCGCGAATGGGCGCGCGCCTACGTCGAGTTCGCGGCCGGGGAGAAGCGCCGGTACCTCCACGATCTGGGGCTGCGGATCGTCCCCACCGTCGGCTGGGCGGAGCGCGGCGGCGGGGAGGTCGACGGCCACGGCAACTCCGTCCCGCGCTTCCACGTGACCTGGGGGACCGGTCCGGAGGTGGTGCGCGTGTTCGAGGAGCCCGTCCGCGACGCCGCCCGGGAGGGTCGGGTCCGGTTCGCCGTGCGGCACCGGGTGGACGAGATCGTGGTCGAAGACGGCCGCGCCGTGGGCGTGCGCGGCGCGACGCTGGTGCCCTGCGATCTCGACCGCGGCGTGGCCTCCCCCCGCGAGGAGACCGGCGAGTTCGAGTTCCGCGCCAAGGCGGTGCTGCTGTCGTCGGGTGGCATCGGCGGCAACCCGGATCTCGTGCGGAAGTACTGGCCCACCGCCAAGCTCGGCGAGGCACCGAGGGACCTGATCGTGGGCGTCCCCGAGCACGTGGACGGGCGGATCCTCGAGATCTCCGCGGACGCCGGCGCCAACCTGATCAACCGGGACCGCATGTGGCACTACACGGAGGGCGTGGCCCATTTCGCGCCCATCTGGCCCTCGCACGCCATCCGGATCATCCCCGGCCCGTCCACCCTGTGGCTGGACGGCAACGGCGACCGCATGCCCGTGCCGCTGTTCCCCGGCTACCACACCACCGCCTCCATCGAGGCCATCCGCAGAGCCGGGCACGACTACTCGTGGTTCATCCTCGACTCGTCCATCGCCGGTAAGGAGTTCATCCTGTCGGGGTCCGAGCAGAACCCGGAGCTGACCGACAAGAGTCTCAAGAAGTTCGCCTCCAAGGCCGGGAGCGGGCTGCCGCCGTCGATCGCCGACTTCACCGAGAAGGGGGTCGACTGGGTGGTGGCCGACTCCATCGAGGAACTCGTGGCCGGGATGAACGAGCTGGTGAACGAGGACGAGCCCGAGCTGGATCTGGAGAGGGTTCGAGAGTTCGTACTGGCGATGGACGGACAGATGGACAACCCGTTCGCCAAGGACGCTCAGGTCCAGGCGATCCACAACGCCCGTCGTGTGCTCACCGACAAGCTCACGAGGATGGCCAAGCCACATCGTCTGCTCGCCGATTCCGGGCCGGGCAAGGGGTCCGCGGCGGGTTCCGGTGGGCCGTTGATCGCGGTCAAGGTGCACCTGATGACCCGCAAGACGCTCGGCGGGATCGAGACCACGCTCGATTCGCAGTGCGTGGCCGAGGACGGGCAGCCGTTCCCGGGCCTCTATGCGGCGGGCGAGGTTGCCGGCTTCGGCGGTGGCGGCGTGCACGGCTACAACTCGCTCGAGGGCACGTTCCTCGGCGGCTGCATCTTCTCGGGGCTCAAGGCCGGCCGCGCGATGGCACGGGACGTCTGAGCGATTGCACGATGTGATCGAGGCTGTGGCAGCACCCATAACGGCCGGCATGCTCGTGCGCGGTTCGGACATCGGTCGACCGATCGAGTTCGGCGCCGGGGGCGTTCCTGGGACTCCGGTCCGCCGATTCGCGTGGGTCGGCACGGTCACATGGGTGGGGCAGAGGCGTCGCCGCCGGTAGCGGAGGCCAGTCGCGCGCGAATGGCTTCGAGGTGCCGCCGAGCAGTCGGTTCTGTCGTCAGGACGATTGCTCGGGCGTAGGCCTCGACGGCCTGGCCGGGACGACCGACTTCGGCGAGAAGGGCGGCGCGGGCGGCCACGGCGGGCTGGAATCGTTCGGCCCGGTCGCCGATCCGATCGAGGATCGCGAGCCCCGCCTCCGGGCCGTCGCAGCGCGCGGTCGCCACGGCGAGCGCCACCGCGCCTCCTGTGGAGGGCCACGACTCCTGAAGCCCGGAGTGGAGTCGACGGATCGCCTCCCAGTCGGTCGTCCCGGTACGTCGCCGTGCACAGTGAACCGCCTGGATCGCCGCCTGAAGCCGGTATGGGCCGGGTGAGGTCGACGTTCCCGCCGCCCTCAGATGCTCTTCGCCGCGATGGAGGAGCGCGTGGTCCCATGTCGTCGTGTCCTGACGGTCGAGCGGTACGAACTCTCCGCGCTTGTCAATCCGCGACCTCCTCCGCGCGGCGGACAGGCAGAGTAACGCGGCCAGTCCGTGGGATTCGGGGTCGTCAGGGACCAGGTCGGTGAGCAGCTCGGCCAGAAAGAGAGCCTCATCCGCGAGCCCGTCGGGGTGCGTCGTGGCGGAGTGCATCCAATCCACAGAATATGCACCATAGATCGCGTCGCGAATCGCCTCGAGCCTGCCCGGCAACTCATCGACGCCGGGTTGCTCGAACCGGAGGTCCGACGACTTGATCCGCTTCTTGGCCCGTGTCAGTCGTGCCGCCATGGTCGCGGTCGGGACCAGGAGCAAGGCCCCGATCCGTCCGGCACTGAGCCCGAGCACGGTATTGAGCATGAGCGGTGTACGGGCGACTGGATCGATGGCAGGGTGTGCGGCTACTACCAGCAGCGTCATGCGCCTATCGGGAATTTCGAGGGCGGCGTCCTCGACGGTCCCGGTTCGCGCTGTCGGAACTCCTGAAATCCCTCCCCGGTCGCCGGCCAGGCCTGGGGTAGTGACCTCGTCATCGAGGCACGTCGTCCGTGCAGCTCCCCGCCACCCGTCGCGGCGTCGGTTCCGGGCCACAGTGAACAACCACGCCTCGGGATTGGCGGGTACACCGGTCGTCGGCCACTCGCGAAGTGCCTTCTCCACGGCGTCGGAGAACGCGTCCTCGGCCGCGGCGAGGTCTCCGTCCGGGGCCGCGAGGAGGGCGAGCAGCCGTGGGCGGGCGTTCCGGACGAGGTTCGCGATCATTCCGGGGAGCAGGGAATCTGCCAGCCATCTTGGTCCGCGAAGACTGCGACCGGGCGGATCTCGACAACCCCGTAGGAGCCTCCGGGGAACTTCTCCGCCCAGGCTAACGCGGCGTCGTGGCCCGCCACCTCGAGTAGGAAAACCCCGGCCAGCGATTCCTTGACCTCGGCGAATGGGCCGTCCTCGATGACAGTCGAGCCGGTCCGTCGGGTCACGGTGGTCGTCGCGGAAGTCGGCTCGAGCATGTCGGCGGAGATCAGAACACCGGCGTCGGTGAGTGCCGTGACGTAGTCGTTCATGAGCTGCTGCATCTCGGCGATCTGCTCGTCGGTGGGGCGTGGCCCGCTCTCGTCGAGTTCCGGGGCATGGAAAATCAGTGAATATCGCATGGGGGTGATCCTTCCTCGTGATCGGTCGCCTCTCGACCGGCTCGGATGATGACGATCGACTCTGCCCGAAATCGACATCCGGGCCGAGAATTTTCTCCGGATACGGTCAGGTCTCCGCGGCCACAGCAAAGGGCAGGACGTCCGAAGCGCCGGTCTCGCGCAGGTGCCGCGCCGCCTCGGTGACGGTCCAGCCGGTTCCCAAGACGTCCGTGACCAGCAGGACCGGCCCGTCGTCGGCTGTGCCGCCAGCCGCATCGTCGGTGGCCGCCGGCCCGGCGAGCGTGCCCCAGAGCTGGGCCACCCGGTAGGCCGAGTTCTGGGCGGTCACCGGCGGCAGTGCCTCGTCGCGGGTGAGCTCGCCGAGGTAGGTCATCCGCCCCATCTGCGACAGCGCGCGGGCCAGGCTCGACACGAATAGAGGATGCTCGCCGGTGCGGAGGGCGACGACGCCGGTGGGCCGCTCAGCCCAGCCCCACTCGCGCAGCACCGGAACGCAGGCCCGGACGAGCCATTCCGGGGCGTCCTGATCCGCCTCGGCGAGCAGCGCCCGCAGCTTCTGACCGAGCCCGAGATCGGTCAATCGCGCGAGCGCACGGCCCTCGGCGGGCCCGTCAGCGATCTTGCCCTTGAGCGGGATGTCGAGCTTCGCCAGCCCTGTGGGCCACTGGCGTCGCGGTGGGAGCACCACGCCGGGACGTTCGAGCG
Source organism: Dietzia sp. NPDC055343 (assembly GCF_053645265.1). Lineage (NCBI taxonomy): Bacteria > Bacillati > Actinomycetota > Actinomycetes > Mycobacteriales > Dietziaceae > Dietzia > Dietzia sp. NPDC055343. The sequence continues at coordinate 25,889 of NZ_JBSHMJ010000030.1, forward strand.
CCTCCCGTGCCCGGGTCAGCGCGGCCTCCTCGACGGTGGTCTCGCGTCGCTGCCCGGTGCAGTTGTCGCAGCGTCCGCACCCACCGGCGGCCGGGTCGAGCGTGGGATCGTCGAGTTCAGCGCGCAGGTAGTCCATGCGGCAGCCGGCAGTGCGGATGTACTCCAGCATCGCCACCTGCTCGGACCGCCGTGCCTCCGCCAGGCCCGCGTATCGCTCGGCGTCGTACTCCCACGGCTGTCCGGTGGCCACCCAGCCACCGCGTACCCGCCGGACCGCGCCGTCCACGTCGAGAACCTTGAGCACCATCTCCAGGCGTGTCCGGCCCAGGTCCACGGCCGGTTCGAGGGCCTGCGTGGACTGCGGCCGATCCGGCGCGAGCGCGTCGAGCACCCGTCGCACGACGTCCTCGGGCGGGAACGCCAGTGAAGCGAAGTGGTTCCAGATCGCGCGGTCCTCCGGTCCAGGAATGAGCACCACGTCGGCGCGGTCCGCAGCGCGGCCGGCACGGCCGATCTGCTGGTAGTAGGAGATCGGCGACGGCGGCGCGCCCAGATGCACCACGAAGCCCAGGTCCGGTTTGTCGAAGCCCATCCCCAGCGCGGAGGTGGCCACGAGCGCCTTGACCTCGTTGTCCAACAACGCGCGCTCCAATTCTTCGCGTTCGCCCGCATCGGTGCGTCCGGTGTACGCGCTCACCCGGTGTCCGGCGGAGGTGAGGAGCTCGGCCATATCCTGGGCCGCCGCGACGGTCAGGCAGTAGATGATCCCGCTGCCCTGCAGCGTCTCGAGGTTCTCCACCAGCCAGGCGGCCCGCTTCTCCGAGTCGTCGATCGAGACCACAGAGAGGTGCAGCGACTCGCGGTCGAGGCCGCCGCGGAGCACCAGGGTGTCCGGGTGGCCCGCCGAACCCGTGGCCCCCGGCGTGCCCACGCCCAGCTGCTGGGCGACATCCCGCACCACCCGGTCGTTGGCCGTGGCGGTGGTGGCCAGCACGGGCACGCCCTCGGGGAGGTCGGCCAGCAGTGTCCGGATTCGCCGGTAGTCGGGCCGGAAATCGTGACCCCAATCCGACACGCAGTGCGCCTCGTCGACCACCACGAGTCCCGCATCGGCGGCCAGCGCCGGCAGGACGGTGTCCCGGAAGTCCGGGTTGTTGAGCCGCTCGGGGCTCACGAGCAGCACATCCACCTCGCCGGCCCGCACCGACGCCCGGACCTCGTCCCACTCGGTCATGTTGGCCGAGTTGATGGTGGCCGCCCGCACCCCGGCCCGTGCCGCGGACTCGACCTGGTTACGCATCAACGCCAGCAGCGGCGAGACGATCACCGTCGGACCGGAGCCCAGTTCGCGCAGCAGGCGTGCCGCGATGAAATAGACGGCCGACTTGCCCCAGCCGGTGCGCTGCACGACCAGCGCACGACGCCGATCCGCGACCAGCGCCTCGATGGCCGTCCACTGGTCCTCGCGCAGCCTCGCGCCCGGACCGGCGAGGGCGGACAGCAGCTCATCCGCCCGGGATCGCAGGGCCGCGCGGTCGGGGGCGGTGGTGCTGACGGAAGCGGGGGTGGAGATCATGACGCCCATCGTGCCCCAGACCTCCGACAGTGCCGGGCCGGTGTGTGGACGGCGTTGTCGTCGTCGCCCGTGTTGCTCGTCCGGCCGCGCTCACCCACCCGAGCGCGCCGCACCGTTTGCGGGTCCATACTGGCGACATGACACAGACCTGGAAGAACATCGTGGCCGCCAACCCCGATCACTCGCGCAACTACGCGCAGCGTTGGGACGACATGGTCGCCGAGGGCGTGGACATCGACGGTGAGGCGCGGCTCGTCGACGCCATGGCCCCGCGCGGCGCCCGGATCCTCGACGTGGGGTGCGGGCAGGGTCGGATGGGCATCTATCTGCACGCGCGTGGCCACCTGGTCTCGGGGGTGGACCTGGATCCGTACCTCATCGAGAGGGCGCGCGAGGCCTGTCCGGACGCGACGTGGGAGGTCGCCGATCTCGCCGACGACGGCTGGGCGGCCGGACCGTTCGACCTGGCGGTCTCGGCGGGCAATGTGCTGGCGTTCGTCGACCCTGCCGACCGACCCGCGGTGCTGGCCAACCTCGCCGCGCGGATCGCGCCGGCGGGCGAGGGTGCGGCGGGACGGCTCGTCGTGGGGTTCGGCCTGGACCGCGGTTGGACCCGGGAGGAGTTCGATGCCGAGGCCGAGCGCGCGGGCCTGCGGGTGGAGCAGCGGTGGTCGACGTGGGATCTGCGGCCCTTCACCGCCGACAGTGGGTTCATGGTGGCCGTCCTGGTGCGCTCAGCGGCAGCGTAAGCGCAGGTAGGGTAGCTAAGTAGGTTATCTGATCGATATCGCGTGTTCGAACTGACGTTCGGTCGTGGCGGTAGTATGGGGTCATGATCGAGGACCTGGTGGGGGCGACGACGACGAGCGTGTGCGAGCTCTCAACCGTGTGCTGGGCCGAGGTGGACGCCTCCGAGCTCCCCGGGGTGCTGCGGCGACTCGAGGAACTCTCCCGCCGGCTTGATGCCATCAATGCCGCAGGGGCGGCAGAGGCGGCGGCCCGGGCCCAACGCGAAGGGAGGTCGGTCTCGTCAACGGCGACCGGTCTCGGCAAGGAGCTCGGACTGACGGCCGGGCAGTGCAGGTCTCGGATCGAGGCGGGGCGTCGCGAAGGTTCCCCGGCCATGGCCTCGCACCGGCGGGGCCGGATCACCGCGGGGCAGGAACGCGCGATCGGTGAGGCGGTCGCCGAGCTGCCAGAGGGCACCCCGGACGAGGCTCGCCGCGACTTCTCGCGGCACCTCACCGCATTGGCGGAGGCCGGGGCGAGCGTGCGTGCGCTCGCCGCGGCAGCGGCGCGAGAGCTGGCGACAGCCGACCCGGGCCGACTCGACAGGCTCGAAGAGCAGCAGCAGAAGCGCCGCGAACTGCGTGCACACCGGGCCGGCCTCGACGGGCTCGCCACCGTGGGGATCACGTGCGAGCCCCGGCTGCAGGCTCTCCTCGTCGCGGTGATCGCCCGCTTCGGCGCGCCGGGCCAGTGCGTCTCTGCGCCGGATGACCCGGCTGCGGGTGAGGCGGCCGACCCCGACGAGATCGCGCAGGCGGACACGCGCACCAGCGGGCAGCGGGCCTACGACGCGCTGTGTCACGTGCTCTCGCTGGGGCTGGCCGTCGAGCCCGGAGCGACCCGCGGCGTGGCCGCCATCGTCGTCCGGCTGACCCCCGAGCAGCTCGACTCCGTGGAATCCGGCGAGCAGGGCGGGCTGGTCGAGACCGATGGCGGTACCCAGCTCAGCGCGGCGCAGGCGGTCTCCCTCGCCGGCCGCCGTTCCTGGTTCCTGTCGGCGCTGCGTGACGGGCGCGAGGAGCTGCGGCGGATCGACATCGACCGGGGCCGAGACCGGCGGCTGGTCAGCGCGATACAACGGCTCGTTCTCTACGCGGCCCACGGCGGGTGCACTCACCCCGGATGCGAACGGCCCGCGGCCGGCTGTCAGGCGCACAACGTCGTGGAATGGTCCGAGGGCGGCCCCACGACCCTGCCCAACCTGGCGCTGGTGTGTCCGATCCATCACGGGTGGATCGGCGTCGGCCCCGACTCGTGGCGGACGGTGCCTGATCCGGCCCGGCCGGGCCGACCGCTCTGGATCCCGCCCGGCACACCCGCGAGGGCGGCGTGAGCGGTCGAGCGGCGCCCGCTGCCGCGCCATATTCCATAGGTAAGCTGGGGCGCATGACCTCCAGCCATCTCGACGCCCCCGTACGTACCGACCTCGCCGACGCCGGGCAGGCCGCCGCGGACCCGGTGCGCGAGGCCGTGCTCGATGCCGCCCGCCGGGCCCGTGCCGCGTCGCGCGAGCTGGCGCTGCTCACCGCGGACCGGAAGAACGCGCTGTTGCTCGCGTCCGCGGACGCGCTGGTCGCCGCCGAGGCGCGGATCCTGGAGGCCAATGCCCGCGACATCGCCGAGCAGGCCGCGGAAGGTACCGGCGAGGCCATGCTCGACCGGCTCCGCCTGACGCCCGAACGGATCGAGGGCATCGCCGGCGGACTCCGCCAGGTCGCGGGGCTGGCCGACCCGATCGGCGCAGTCATCCGCGGTTCGGTCCGCCCCAACGGGCTGCAGCTGCGGCAGATCCGGGTCCCGCTCGGCGTGGTCGGCATGATCTACGAGGGGCGACCCAACGTCACCGTGGACGCGTTCGGGCTGGCGTTCAAGTCCGGAAACGCCGCACTGCTGCGTGGATCCCGGTCGGCGCGCAACTCCAACGAGGCGCTCGTCGAGGTACTGCGTGGCGTGCTCGCCGAGCACGACCTGCCCGTCGATGCGGCACAGCTGCTGCCGTCGGAGGACCGCTCGTCCGTCACCCACCTCATCCAGGCCCGGGGACTCGTGGATGTGGTGATCCCCCGCGGCGGCGCCGGACTGATCAAGGCCGTGGTGGAGAACGCGAAGGTACCGGCGATCGAGACCGGCACCGGGAACTGCCACCTCTACATCCATGGTGACGCTGATCTCGACGAGGCGATCGAGCTGCTTCTCAACGGCAAGACCCGCCGCTGCAGCGTGTGCAATGCCACGGAGACGGTGCTGCTCGACTCGGCGCTGGGGGAGGCCGCCGTGGATCGCGTCGTGGGGGCGCTACAAGCCGCCGGCGTGGTCGTCCACGGAGACCGCGAGGGCCTGATCCCCGCCGATGACGTGGACTGGGGCGAGGAGTACCTCAGCATGGACATCGCGCTGAAGGTCGTCGCCGGGGTCGAGGAGGCCATCGAGCACATCGCGCGCTGGTCCTCGGGGCACACCGAGGCCGTCGCCACCCGCAGCATCGACGTGGCCGAGGACTTCTGCGCCCGGGTCGACGCCGCCGCCGTGATGGTCAACGCCTCCACCGCCTGGACCGACGGCGAGATGTTCGGCTTCGGCGCCGAGATCGGCATCTCCACCCAGAAACTGCACGCCCGCGGACCCATGGGACTCGAGGAGCTCACGAGCACCAAGTGGATCGCCCACGGCAAGGGGCACGTGCGCCCGTAGCGAGCGCACCGCCCGGGCCGACAGCCGGCCCGCCATCGACGACCCCCGACCGGAAGGATCCACCATATGGACCGCGCCCGTACCGCCCAGCGACCGGCGTTCCAGAGCATCGACCACGTGATCGAGGCGCTGGGACAGCAGGGCTACCTCGCCGACCGTTCCACCGCGACGGTCGTCTACCTGGCCGACCGGCTGGGCAAGCCGCTGCTGATCGAGGGGCCGGCGGGCGTCGGCAAGACCGAGCTGGCCAAGGCCGTCGCCGCGGCCACCGAGGCCGAACTCATCCGCCTGCAGTGCTACGAGGGTGTCGACGAGGCCCGCGCGCTGTACGAGTGGAACCACGCCAAGCAGATCCTGCGGATCCAGGCAGGGCAGGGCGAGGGTTGGGACTCCACCCGCGACGACGTGTTCTCCGAGGAGTTCCTGCTCTCGCGACCGCTGCTCACCGCCATCCGGCGCAGCGAGCCCACCGTGCTGCTCGTCGACGAGGTGGACAAGGCCGACATCGAGATCGAGGGCCTGCTTCTCGAGGTGCTCAGCGACTTCGCCGTGACGATCCCCGAACTGGGGACCATCGAGGCGACCCGGCGCCCGTTCGCCGTGCTGACCTCGAACGCGGCCCGCGAGCTGTCCGAGGCGCTCAAGCGGCGCTGCCTCTACCTGCATCTCGACTTCCCGACGCCCGAGCTCGAGCGCAAGATCCTCGCCTCCCGCGTCCCCGAGTTGGACGACCGGCTGGCCGAGCAGCTCGTCCGTGTGGTGGGCGTGCTGCGAGCCATGGCGCTCAAGAAGGTGCCGAGCGTGTCCGAGACCATCGACTGGGGACGCACCCTCGTGGCGTTGGGTCTGGACACCATCGACGACGAGGTGGTCCTGCAGACCCTCGGCGTGGTCCTCAAGCATCAGTCCGACCAGCTGCGGGCGGCCGCCGAGCTGCGGCTCAACTAGTCCGGGCACGACACGCCGATCGGGAGGTGGGCACCATGAGCGAGGCGTCGAGCATCCAGAAGTCACCGGGTGGGATGTCCGGGCACCTCGTCGACTTCGTCGACGCGCTGCGACGCAAGGGGATCCCCGTCGGCCCGAGTGAGGCAGTGGACGCGGCGTCGGCGATGGTGCACATCGACCTGCTCGACCGTGCCGCCCTGCGTGAGGCGCTCGCGTCGACGATCCTGCACAAGCCGACCCACCGCGGCGTGTTCGACCAGCTCTTCGACCTGTGGTTCCCCGCCGCGATCGGTGGCAGGTCCCCGGGGGACGCGGTGACGCTGGAGGTGGAGATCCCGACCGATGAGGACGGCCGGGTCGACCCAGAGGCGCTCAACGAGCTCATCGCCTCACTGCTGCTCGAGGACACCGACGAGTCCCGAGCGAAGGCCCGGGCACTGGCCGAGCTCCTCGTGGAGCAGCTCGGTTCCTACGATTCGGCGGGCGGCCAACGCTTCTCCGCGTACCAGGCGCTCAGCCCGCTCGACACCAGCGCGATCATGCAGAAGGTCCTCGACGGACTTCTCGGCGCGGACCCCTTCGACCCGGACGGGGCCAAGCGACACGCCGAGAAGTCCGCCGCCGCCAACTCCGCTGCGGACATGGTGCGCGGCTTCCTCCGCGAGGTCGCCGACGAGACCCGCCGCCGTACAGCGGAGACGGTGGGTCGCGACCGGGTTGCCCAGTACGCGGTCGGGCAGGCCGCCGAGCAGGTCGATTTCCTTCGGGCGAACGATCAGGACCTCCAGGTGCTGCGACGCAAGGTCGGACCGCTGGCGCGGCAGCTCGGTAGCCGGCTCGCCGCCCGGCGCCGCCGCCACCGGCACGGGGCGATCGACATGCGCAAGACCATGCGCAGATCGATGTCCACCGGGGGCGTTCCCGTCGAACTGGTGCTGCGCAAACCCCGGCCGGCCCGCCCCGAGCTCGTGGTGCTGTGTGATGTCTCCGGCTCGGTGGCCGGCTTCAGCCACTTCACCCTGCAGCTGGTGCACTCGCTGCGGGAGCAGTTCTCGCGCGTGCGGGTGTTCGCCTTCGTCGATACCACCGACGAGGTCACGTCGTTCTTCGAGACCGGATCCGACCTGGGGTCGGCGATGGCCCGCATGGTCCGCGAGGCCGAGATCGTCACCTACGACGGACACTCCGACTACGGGCATGCGCTGTCCGGCTTCGCCGACCGCTACGCCCACACCCTCACCAGAACCGGCTCGCTGCTGATCCTGGGGGACGGGCGGAACAACTACCGGGACCCGTCCGTGACATCGCTCGAGTTCGTCAGTGAGCGCGTCGGGCACACCCACTGGCTCAACCCGGAACCGAAGCGCCAATGGGGGACGGGCGACTCGGCGGCCAGGCTCTACTCCCAGTACGTACCGATGCACGAGTGCCGCAACGTGGAACAGCTCACGGCGGTCGTCGCGGGCCTGTTGCCGGTGTGACGGGTGAAGGCGGTGCGGGTGGCGACCGGGTGTGAGACCCGCCCGATAGACTCGACCACCATGACCACGACCGGGGCCGCCTCAGGCGCACGTCGCCGCATCGGAGTGATGGGCGGGACGTTCGATCCGATCCACCACGGGCACCTCGTGGCGGCCAGCGAGGTGGCCCACCGTTTCGATCTCGACGACGTGGTGTTCGTGCCCACCGGCGAGCCGTGGCAGAAGGACACCCGGCGGGTCTCGCCGGCAGAGGACCGCTATCTGATGACGGTCATCGCCACCGCCTCCAATCCGCGTTTCTCGGTCAGTCGCGTCGATATCGAGCGTGACGGGCCCACCTACACACTCGACACGCTCAAGGACCTGCTGCGCCAGCAGCCGGACATCGACCTGTACTTCATCACCGGCGCCGACGCGCTGGAGAAGATCCTCACGTGGCACGGATGGGAGGAGATGTTCGGACTGGCGAGCTTCGTCGGCGTGTCCCGCCCCGGATTCGAACTGTCCGACACGCATCTCGCCCAGATCGACGACGGCCGGGTCCACCTGCTGGAGATCCCGGCACTGGCGATCTCCTCGACCGAATGCCGCCGCCGCGCGGCCGCCGGTGCGCCCGTCTGGTACCTCGTTCCGGACGGGGTCGTGCAGTACATCGCCAAACGCAACCTGTATCGGCCGGAGGGCTCGACCCGCCTCGACGGCACCCCCGCAGTGACGGCCCCGGTACACCGGGAGCCCGTCCCCATCGACCCCCACCATGAGGAGATCCCCCAGTGACCGCAAGCCCCGAGGCCTTGGACATGGCCGCCATCGCGGCCCGTGCCGCAGACGACAAGCTGGCGACCGACATCGTCGTCCTCGACGTCTCCGGCCAACTCGTCATCACCGACGCCTTCGTCCTGGCGTCCGCGGAGACCGAACGTCAGGTCAACGCGGTCGTCGAGGAGATCGAGGACAAGCTCCGCGAGGCCGGCCACAAGCCGCTGCGTCGTGAGGGCACCCGCGAGGGGCGGTGGGCACTGCTGGACTACAACGAGCTGGTGGTGCACGTCCAGCACGTCGACGAGCGCGACTACTACTCGCTGGACCGCCTGTGGAAGGACTGCCCCATCGTGGAGATCGAGGGCGTGCAGACCAGCACCCGCCCGGCCGGCGCCGGCTCGTCCGGTGCCGCCGAGGACGCGCTGGCACCGGAGGAGCCGCGGCGAGATCAGGAGCTCTGACCCGCGGTGACTCGTCGTCTCATTCTCCTGCGGCACGGACAGACGCATTACAACGCGTCGTTCCGCATGCAGGGCCAGCTGGACACCGAACTCAGCGAACTGGGTGTCCGGCAGGCGCACGCGGTCGGCCGGGTTCTCGCCCCGCGCCGCCCGTGGACCATCCTCTCCTCGGACCTGCGACGCGCCCGCGACACCGCGGCGGCGCTGGCCACCGAGGTGGGACTGGACGTGCACACCGACCCGCGGCTGCGCGAGACGAACCTGGGGACGTGGCAGGGAATGAGTCATTCCGAGGTCGACGAGCAGTGGCCTGATGCGCGACTGCGGTGGCGCAGCAGCCCGCGGTGGTCGCCACCTGAGGGAGAGAGCCGGATCGACGTCGCGCGTCGGACCCGCGCGGTCGTCGACGAGATGGTCCAACAGCAGCCGGAGTGGAGCGAGCGCCCCGCGGTGATCGTCGCCCACGGCGGTGCCATCGCGGCGATGACCGCCGCGCTGCTGGAGCTTCCGGTGGAGCAGTACCCGATGTTCAACGGACTGGGCAACACCTGCTGGGTGCAACTCTCCGCGCACCGTCGACCCGAGGAATCCGACGGACCGTCCGCCGACCTCGACGTTCCCCCCGGAACCGACACGGCCCGCGGCCTGCTGTGGCGACTGGACCAGTGGAATGCGGGCGTCACCCCACCGGTGGGTGCCCCGTGACCATCCGTCTCGTCACCGACTCCGCCTCCGACCTGCCCGAGAGCTGGGTGCGCGCGTTCGACATCACCGTCGTACCCCTGCACGTCGTCGAGGAGGAGGAGCGCGCCGTGTCCACGGCGGCGGTGAGCCCCGACGAGCTGGCCACCATCTACGAGCGGCTGCTGGCCGACCCGGAGTGCACAGGGGTGGTCTCGGTGCACCTGTCCCGGGAGCTGTCGCGCACGTGGGAGTCCGCGGTCGACGCGGCCACCAGGTTCGGCGGCCGCGTCCTGGTGTCGGACTCCCGGTGCGCCGGCATGGCGTTCGGTGCGGCTGTGGCCCAGTGCGCGTGGGCTGCCCGGAACGGGCTCGGACTGTCCGGCGTATACGAGCTCGCCGAGCGCCTCAGCCGGGGCGCGTCGACCTTCGCAGCGTTGGAGTCACTCGAACATCTGCGCCGGGGCGGCCGGATCAGCGCGGTCGCCGCGATCTTCGGTAGTGCACTGGCGATGCGCCCGGTGATCGTGCTGCGCAAGGGCTCGGTCGACCTCGCGGCCAAGGCCCGGACCACCTCCAAGGCGCATCAGCGGCTTCGGACGCTTCTGCGTGACGAGGTCGACCGCGGTGACGTCCTGGTGGTGGTCCATCACCACCAGGCCGGGGATCGGGCCGAGGAGATGGCCACCGAGATCCGCAAGGAGACCCAGTTCCCGGAGCGCGTGTTGATCGTCGAGTTTGACGAGGTGCTGGCCTGGCATCTCGGGCCCGGAACAGTGGGAGTGTCCGTCACGGACCTCGAGGACCCGGAATTCCCCATCCCCTCGCCCTCTCCACAGGCCACCGACTGATCGCCCCGCCACGGCCGGAAGCGCGGCCCACCCCGGTCTAGCGTCGGCGCCATGCGATCCGACAACCGGGCACGGCCCGCCACCCCGGTCGATTCCGTCGCCCCCGCCGACGCGGGACGGGACCCGACGAGAGCGGCGGCCCTGCAGCGCCTGGCCGGCGCCCTGCAGCCGGCCGCGGATACGGTTGCCGCGTCGGACGCGAGGCCGATGCCGGATCACGTCGCGAGCCCTGCGCCGACCGAGCAGTTCCCCGCTGTCGCCCCGCCGCCCGATCTGTCGGCCGCGACCCCTCTCGCACCGTGGGCGACGCCCGGGCCCGACGGTGATCGCCCCGAGCGAGTCCCGCCCGCCGAACCGGACCTGTCCTCGTGGGCGGACCCGCCGTGGTGGCGCCGCATCCGCTGGGCGCCCGACCGCCTGGCCGGAATCGCACTGGTGGTGCTCGTGGTGGGACTCGGGGCGTTCTCGGTCCACCGTCTGCTGTCCACCGTGCCCGAGGCCGCTCCGGTGCCGCAGCTCCCACTGGCGACACCGGGCGTCACGGTCGGTGCCGACGACACGGCATCGCCGACCGAGCCGGGAGCATCCTCCGCGCCGGGGAGCGGAACGTCGTCCACGGTGCCCGCCGCACCGGAGGCAGGAGACGGCATCGTCGTCGTCGCGGTGGTCGGAATGGTCGGACGCAGTGGACTGGTCACCCTCCCGGCGGGGTCGCGCGTCGCCGACGCGCTGGACCACGCCGGCGGGGTGTTGGACGGCGGTGACAGAGACGGTCTCAACCTGGCGCGGAAGGTCGTCGACGGCGAGCAGATCCTCGTCGGCGTGGCACCCGGGCCGGACGGGCCGCGGGGCCCGCGAAGCGACATCGTGGGCCCGGGCTCCGAGACCCCGCAGGCGGGAGGGGCGCCGCCGGCCGGAGAGGCGGGCGGTCAGGCATCGGGTGCCCCGGGGCCGGTCAACCTCAACACCGCCGACGCCGCCGCACTCGACGAGCTTCCGGGAGTCGGGCCGGTGACGGCGTCCGCGATCCTGTCCTGGCGCACCGCGAATGGGTCGTTCGCGAGCGTCGACCAGTTGGCGGAGGTGGACGGCATAGGCCCGGCCACGTTGGCCAAGCTCCGACCGCTCGTGACGGTCTGACCGCGACGTGGGGGCGACGGATCCGCCCGCACCCGGCGGCGCGGCCCGGCCGGGCGGGGAAGGCGAAGCGGGGCCGCGGGTCCCGGCGATCCGAGACCTGCGGCTCGTATCGCCGACGCTGGCGGTCTTCGTCGTCACCGCTGCGACGGTCGGCGTCCGGCCGTCGATGGCGCTCGCGGTGGCGGTGGTGCTGCTGGTCGGCGCGGTGGTGGCGGCGGTGTGGTCGGTGGCCGGAGGAGTCGAGCGCGGCCCGGACCATCCTGCGCTGGGGGTGCTGACGGTCGTCTGCGCTGTGGGGGCGGTCGCGGCCGGGGTGCAGGCGGCCCGGGCACACGCGTTGGCGGCCCACCCGTTGCCGGCGGCGGTGGGGGAACGGACCGGGATCGAGGCCGAGGTGACCGGGTTCGACCGGCCGGTGCGTTCCGGGGGCGTGATGGTGCCGGTGCGGGTCGAGGTGACGGGGTCGGGCCGGTCGGCGAGGCAGGCCGATCTCGACGTGGTGCTGCTCGCCCGCGAGGGCTGGCGCGGGCTGCCGCCCGGCACCCGGGTGCGGGTCTCGGTGGCGGTGCTCGAGCCACTGTCGTCGGGCGATCCACCGGCGCTGCGGGCCCTGACCCCGCCGACGGTGATCGGGCAGCCGGGCGCGGCGGGGCGGATCCCGGCGGCGGTGCGCCAACGGATGCGGCAGGTGTCTGCGCGAGCCCTGGAGGGCGAGTCGGTCGGCCTGTTGCCCTCGTTCGTCCTGGGCGACGAGGGCGGCGTGTCCACCGAGACGAGGGACGACTTCCGCGCGGCCGGGCTGTCCCACCTGGCGGCGGTGTCCGGGGCCAACACGACCTACGTCGTGGGGGCGGTGCTGCTCGTGGCCGCGGGAGTCGGGGTGGGTCGGCGTGGTCGCATCGTGGCCGCCGGGTTGGCGCTGGCGGCATTCGTGGCGGTGGTCGGGCCGGAGCCCGCGGTGCTGCGCGCGGCCGGGACCGGGGCGATCGGCCTGGCTGCCCTGGCCGCCCACCGCTCCGGCCGGCCGCTCGCGGCGTTGGCGGCGATCGTGCTGCTGGTGGCGATGCTCGACCCCGTGACCGCCACCGGCGCGGGGTTCGTGCTGTCGGTGGCGGCCACCGCGGCGCTCGTGCTCGCGGCGCGCCCGGTGGCGGAGCGGATCCGCCGGACGTGGATGCCGGGTCGGGTCGCGGATGTGCTGGCGGTGTGCGTCGTGGCGCACGTGGCGACCTTGCCGGTGCTCGCCGCGTCCGGTCTGGAGACCGGCCCGTGGGCGCTGCCGGCGAACATCGCCGTGGCGCCGGCGGTGCCGATGGTGACGGTGTTGGGAACCCTGGCGGCCGCGGTGGGGCCGGTGTGGGAGGACGGTGCGGTGCTGCTCGCGGCGGCGTGCGCACCGGCCCTGTGGTGGCTCGACACGGTCGCCGGCGTCGCGGCGGGGCTGCCGGGCTCGCCGACGGTCACGCCCGGGTGAGCAGATCCTGCTCGCGGACCCGGTCCAGTGACAGCGTGCGGTAGCCCTGCTCGGCGAAGAACACGGTGAGCCGGTCGTCGTCGACGCTCATGACGATTCCGGAACCCCACTCTCGGTGGACCACCGCGGACTGCAGGGGGAAGTCGTCCGCGTCGTGGGTGATGTCGACGGCTGTGCCGGCGTCGCAGGTGTCGCAGTTCCCGCACGGTTCGGCGAGTTCCTCGCCGAAGTAGCCGAGCAGGAACTGGCGTCGACACCCGTCGGTCTCGGCGTAGCCGCGCATCATCTCGATCCGTGAGCGCTCGATGCGCTCGAGCGTGTCCGACGTCTCCTCCGCCCGGCGCACCGCGACCCCGGTCTTCACGTCCTCCGCGAACGCCACCCCCCGGCGACCGGAGGTCAGCACGCCCGCCGCCTCCAGGAGGTTGACCGCGCCCGTGACACGCTTCGCACCGACGTCGAGGGCCTTCTTCAGATGGGTCAGCCGCACCGGGCCATCGGCGCGGCGCAGGTGGGCCAAAACCGACCTGATGACCTCCTCGTCCGCGTTGTGCGAGGAGAAGAAGCTGCGCAGGCCCAGGTCCTCGCTGCGGTAGTGCAGCTCGATCGTGGCCGGATCCCGGTCCCGGCCGGCCCGCCCCACCTCCTGGTAGTAGGTGTCGAGTGAGTCGGGGATGTCCGCGTGCAGGACGAACCGCACGTCCTCCTTGTCGATCCCCATGCCGAACGCACTGGTCGCCACCACCACCTCGAGCCCACCGTCCACGAAGTCGCCCAGCGTCTCCTCGCGCACCGCCGCCTTCTGCCCGGCGTGGTAGGCGCGGACGCTCAGCGGCCGGCCCGCCTCGGTCGAGAGTGCGGCGATCTGCTCGGCGTACTCCTCGGTGGACCGGCGCGTCGCGGCGTAGACCAGGCCGGGGCCGGCCAACTCGACTGCCCGCTCCACGACCGCGTCCTGTTTGTCGTCGTCTTCGACATGACGCCGCACCGCCAGGTGGAGCTCGGACCGGTCGAACCCGCCGGCCAGCACCAGGGCGTCGGGTATGGCGAGCCTGTCGACGATCTCCTCGCGCACCGGCGTCGACGCGGTCGCCGTGAGGGCGATGACGGTCGGCGACCCCATACGGTGCCGCGCGGCGCCCAGCCGCAGGTAGTCAGGCCGGAAATCGTGTCCCCAGGCGGAGACGCAGTGGGCCTCGTCGACCGCGAGAAAACTCGGCCCGGCCTCACGGACCCGGTCGAGGACCTCCCGTTTGGCCAGCTGTTCGGGGGTGAGGAAGAGGAAGTCGACGCGACCGGCCACGACCTCGTCCCACGCATCAGCCTGCTGGCGGGCCCCGAGCGAGGAGTTGATCGCCATCGACCGGGTGGGCGCGCGGTCCGCGAGCGAGTTCAGGCCTTCGCACTGGTCGGTCTGCAACGCGATGAGAGGCGAGACCACCACACAGGACCCCTCTGCCATCATCCCGGCGAGTTGATAGATCGCCGATTTCCCCTACCCGGTGGGCAAGACCGCCAGCACGTCCCGGCCGGCGATCGCCGCCTCGATCGCCCCGGCCTGCGGCGGGCGCAACCCGTCCCACCCGAAGACGCGGCGTGCCATCTCACCGGGATCGGTGGCCTCGCCCTGGGTCGTCGTCACGTGTCTGTCCTCTCGGTTCGCGGCCGGGCGACCCGCAGTGGGATGGTCCCGGACCGCCGAGCGTAGGCGCACAGCCCCGGGGCTCCCACCGCGCACACCCCGGCCGCTCGGGGTGTGGGCGTACCGGATGCACGGTCGACGTCCGCGGTGGACCATGATGCGCACATCCGGGCCCGCGGGGGTCCGACAGGGAGGGGGCGTCGTGGGCACTCGGGGAAGCCTGGCGGGACGGACCATCGTCATCACGGGCGCATCGAGCGGATTCGGCCGCGGCGCGTCACTGGCGCTCGGTGCGCGGGGCGCCCACGTCGTCGTCGCCGCCCGACGTTCCGCGTTGCTCGACGAGGTGGTCGCGCAGATCACCGAGGTCGGCGGTAGCGCACTGGCCGTGCCCACGGACGTCAGCGATGCGGACGCCGTCGAGCGGCTCGCCGTGCGCGCCGAGGAACTCACCGGCCACATCGACGTGTGGATCAACAACGCCGGCGTCGGCGTCATGGGCCTGTTCTGGGAGGTTCCGCTCGCCGACCACACCCGGCTCGTCGACGTGACCTTCAAGGGCATGCTGTCCGGGTCGCACGTGGCCCTGCGCCGCTTCTGTGCGCGTGGCGAGGGGGTGCTCATCAACGTCGGGTCGGTCGCCGGGGAGGTGCCGCTGGCCTATCAGGCCAGCTACGCCGCCGTGAAGGCGGGGATCTCCAGCCTGGGCCGTTCGCTCAACGAGGAGTTGCGGTTGGCCGGGCTGGGTGAGTCGATCAAGGTCAGCACGATCCTGCCGTGGGCCGCCGACACGCCGTGGTGGGAGCACGTCGGCAACTACACCGGACACGCGCCACGGTTGGCCGCGTTGGACGACCCCGACATCGTGGTGGAGGCGATCGTCGACGCCTGCACCGACCCGCAGCAGGAGCGGCCGGTCGGCCCCAAAGCGCGCTCAGCGAAGGCCTCGCACCGGCTGTTCCGCGAACTGACCGAGAGGTTCTCCGGCACGCTCTCCGAGTCAGAGATCGAGAAGGGCTCCGCGGTTCCGGACACCTCCGGAGCCCTCCACGAGCCGGTCGCCGGGGGCACCACCCTCCACGGTGACACCCGCGAGCGGATGGTGATGGAGGACGCCGAGCGCCGGCCGTGAGGTGCCGGCTCGCGTGCGACGGGGCCGCGGGCCTGTCGGTGCGACGTGGCACGATGTCGGGGACGACCACGGCACTGGTGATGTCGGGGACGACGACGGCACTGGTGACGTCGGCGACGACGACAACGATCACGACGACGACGAGGAGTTCTCCCCATGGCGGCAGGCCCCGCACCGGCTCCACTTCATCTCGTGCTCGGCGAGGATGAGTTCCTCACCGAGCGCGCCACGATGGGGGTCGTCTCGGTGGTCCGGGCAGCTACACCTGCGGGGGAGGACCCGCCCGTGGTCTCCCGGCTCGGTGGCCCGGAGGTCACGGCGGCCCAGTTGTTCGAACTGCTCTCCCCGTCGCTGTTCGGTGAGGCCCGGATCGTGGTGATCACCGGGGCCGCGGAGCTGGGTAAGGACGCCGTCGCCGCGGTGCTGGACGCGGCCCGGGACCTGCCGGCGGAGACAGTGCTGATCGTGCAGCACACCGGTGGGGGCAGGGCCAAGACCCTGGCGGCGGACCTGCGCAAGGCCGGTGCCGAGGAACACGCGGCGGGCAAGATCACCCGGCACACCGAGGTGATGGGTTTCGTCCGGTCGGAGTTCCGCGGATTGAATGTGCGCGTGGCCCCGGAGGCGTGTGAGGCGCTCGTCGAGGCGGTCGGCACGGACCTGCGCTCGCTCGCCTCCGCATGTGACCAGTTGGTGGCCGACACCGGCGGCAAGGTGGACGTCGAGGCCGTTCGCCGGTACCACTCCGGCGTAGTAGGGGTCAGCGGCTTCACCGTGGCCGAGCGGGCCGTGGTCGGCGACGTGGCGGGGGCCATCGAAGCACTGGAGTGGGCGATGCACACCGGGGTCCCGCACGTCGTGCTGGCCGACGCGCTGGCCGATGCGGTGAACTCCATCGCTCTGGTCGGCACCCAGCGGGGGGTCGCCCCAGGGGATCTCGCGCGGCAGGGACTGCCCCCGTGGAAGGTCAAGAAGGTCCAGGCGCAGACCCGGTTCTGGTCCATCGACACCCTGGGCACCGCACTGCAGGTGGTCTCGCGGCTCAACGGCGAGGTCAAGGGCATGGCCGAGGACACCTCGTACGCCCTGGAACGGGCGGTGCGTCAGGTCGGCACGCTGGCCGGCTCCGCCTGACGGCCCGGGTATGTCGTCCGGCCGGCTGCCAGCACGCGGGCCGGCGGCTCACTCCGGCGCCCGGCACACGGACCGGCGACGTCATAAACGCCCCCATTCGCCGTGCGGGGGATGAATAATGGTCTCCTGCCCGGCACGCGCCGTCGCCCGACCGATGCAGCCGCACACCGCCGGTGCGAGTGCGCACGTCGGTACCCGGCGGGTGCCTGAACCGGGAGGCTGCAATGGACGTACCCATCGCGAAACCGGAACCCCCGGGGGAGTGCTGCCGGGTACTGGCCGGAGAATTGGTGGATCGATGGCCCGGTCTTCTCGACCCGGGCACGCGGTTCTCTCATCACCACCCACAAGCCGGGGGCCGAACCTGGCCGGATGCCGGCCGACGCGTGGGTGCGCGCAGCTCTCACCGTACTTCTCTGGGCCGGCGCCGGTTATCTGGTCCTTCCTCGCATTCTGCCCGGGGTGACCACTCCACTGACGGTGGCGATGAGCGGGAGCTGGTGGTTCTGGGCTGTGCTCGCGATCTTCTTTCTGTCCGTCGCCGCCTTTGGGGGCACGTTCGGGCTGTATACACGGCTGCTCGATCGTTATGGGCAGGCATTCGCGTCGACGATCACCGCGGGCGCGGCGATCGCCCTCGGGGTGGGTATCGCCGCGGAAGTTCAC
>NZ_JBSHMJ010000031.1:0-41682 GCF_053645265.1 Dietzia sp. NPDC055343
TCAAACAACACCCACACACCGATCCACCGCGATACACTCACCACAGCTTCACAGGGAAGATCCTGCAACCGCCGCCCTCCCGGGCAACTTCTCCAGCCTAGCAGCAACAACTCCCAGCTCCAAAACCGGGGGTTCCGCTTGCTCCTGGAGCACGTCTACTTTGAGCGACCCCGTTCCTTTCGGTCCGGGCTCGCTCTCGGCGACGTCCATTAAGTTACGCAGACATGAACTGAAACGCAAACCCGCTGGTTAACGGCCCCAAGAACACGAAAACGCCGGCATGGCCGGCGTGATCGTGGTCGGAATCGCGAGGAATCAGCGGATGCGGATCCCGGCGAAGCTCTTCTTGCCCCGGCGCAGAACCACCCAGCTGCCGTGGAGCAGGTCGTCGGTGGACGGCGTCCACTCGGGATCGGAGATGCGCTCGTTGTTCACGTACGCACCTCCCTCTCCCACCGCACGCCGGGCGGCGCCCTTACTCGAGCAGAGCCCGCCGGCCACCAGGAGATCCGTGATCGTCCGTGGATCGTCCGGGGCGATCTCGGCCGCGCCGGCATCGTCGAGCGCCGCCGCCAGAGTGGCCTCATCGAGCTGGCCGAGTTCGCCGCGCCCGAACAGTGCCTGGGCCGCGGCCTGAACGGACTCGGTGGCCGCGACCCCGTGAACGAGCGTTGTCATCTCCTCTGCCAGCCGCTTCTGGGCAGCGCGCAGATGCGGCTTCTCGGCGGTGAGGACCTCGAGTTCCTCGATCTCCTCCCTGCCGAGGAACGAGAACCAGCGCAGGTAGCGGACCACGTCGGCATCCGCCGTATTGAGGAAGTACTGGTACCACGTGTACGGGCTCGTCATGGCGGCGTCGAGCCATAGGCTGCCGCCGCCGGTCGACTTGCCGAACTTCTTGCCGTCGGACGAGGTCACCAGGGGCACGGTCATGGCATGGACCGCCTTGCCGTCGACACGACGGTTGAGGTCGACTCCGCCGACGATGTTGCCCCACTGGTCGGAGCCACCGATCTGGAGCGTGCACTCGTGATGACGTCGCAACTGCAGGAAGTCGTTGGCCTGCAGCAGCATGTACGAGAACTCGGTGTAGGAGATGCCGTCGCCATCCAACCGGCGCTTGACCGTGTCCCGACCGAGCATGGTGTTCAGCGAGAAGTGCTTGCCGACATCCCGCAGGAACTCGATCACCGAGAGGTGGCCGGTCCACTGCATGTTGTTGACGATGCGCGCCCCCGTGGGCCCCTCGGTGAGGTCGACGAAGCGCTCGAGCTGGCCGGAGATCCGCTCGGCCCAGTCCGCCACCGTGTCGGAGGTGTTCATGATGCGCTCCCCGACATCACGCGGGTCACCGATCATGCCGGTCGCGCCGCCGGCCAGAACGATGGGCCGGTGCCCGGCGAGCTGGAAGCGGCGCAACGTCAGGAGCGGGATGAGATGACCGGCGTGCAGGCTCGGCCCGGTGGGGTCGAAACCGCAATAGAGCGACACCATACTCTCGTCCAGATGGGCGCGGAGCGTGTCGAGGTCCGTCGACTGGGCGATCAGGCCACGCCACTGCAGGTCATCGAGGATGTTATTGGTCACGACGTTCATTGTCCCCCATCACCGGCCGGGGTCGAGCACTGGCCGCGTGACCGCGGGTGCCCTCGGGCTCCGTCGGTAGGCGGAGACCTCCCGGGCGCCGGCGACCCAGAACCGCCAGTGACGGTCGGCCTCGCGGGAGACGCCGACGCGGGGCCCGGAGCGGATCAGTTCGTCCGGAAGAGGGTCGGGACGGAAGGAGACCGACGACGACGAGTTGAGCACGTCCAGACCTCGGAACGACAGGTCGACCCCGAGTGTGCGGCCGAGATTGCCGGGTCCGCGTGCGAGCTTGTCGGACGTGATGCCCGGCCGGCGGGTCGCGACGACCTCGTGGCCTTCTTCGACGCGGGCTGCCCGGAGCAGTACGCCCCCGCCCTCACCGGGCGGCCGGCAGGTGATGTTCACGCACTGGTGGATGCCGTGACTGAGGTAGACGTACAGGTGGCCGGCGTCGCCGAACATGACCTGGTTGCGCGGCGTCGGGCCGGGCCAGGTGTGGGCCGCGGCATCGGGGTAGGCGGATCCGGCCGGCCCGCCATAGGCCTCGACCTCGAGAATGCGAACAGAAACCGGGCCGTGTGTCAGCGTCCCACCGAGCACGATCCGCGCGGCCTCGTCCGGCGCCGCCTCCCGCAGCAGCTCTCTGAGCGGGTCGGTGACGCCGGACCGGGCCCCGTGGTCGGTGTGAGGGTTGCTCACTCCGGGGACGAGCCCTCTCCGGCGCCCGCCTTGGCGAGTAACTCCGCGTGCTCGGCCTCGTCGACCTGCCGGGATTCGTCGACCAGCAGCACGGGGATGCCGTCGTCGATCCGGTAGGCGCGGCGCAGACGCTGGTTGTACAGCGTGTCGTCACCAGCGAGCAGGAGCGGGCCCTTGTCCTCGGGGCAGGCCAGGATCGACAGCAGTCGTTCGTCTAGGACGGACATGCCGTTCACCCTACCCAGGCGGCGAGCTCGTCACGGAACTCGGCCAGCCGCCCGCGCTGCTTCGCGACAGCCTCACCGGCGGTGCCGCCGCGGGCGTTCCGGGACGCGATCGATCCCGTGACGGTCAGCACCTCGCGAACCTCGGGCGTCAACGCGGGGTCGACGGCGGCGAGCTCGTCGTCGTCGAGCTCATCCAGTCCCACCCCACGTCCCTCGGCGATGCGCACGCACTCCCCCGCCGCCTCGTGGGCGACCCGGAACGGGACGCCCTGCCGGACCATCCACTCCGCGATGTCCGTGGCGAGGGTGTATCCCGCCGGGGCGAGCTCCGCGAGCCGTTCGGGGTGGAACTCGAGGGTGTCGACCAGACCGGCCATCGCCGGGAGCAGCAGGTCGAGCTGGGCCACCGAGTCGAAGACCGGCTCCTTGTCCTCCTGCAGATCCCGGTTGTAGGCCAGCGGCTGTGCCTTGAGCGTCGCCATGAGCCCGGTCAGATTGCCGATGAGCCGGCCGGTCTTGCCGCGCATCAGTTCGGCGACGTCCGGGTTCTTCTTCTGGGGCATGATCGAGCTGCCCGTGGACCACTCGTCGGCCAGGGTGACGTAGCCGAACTCGGGCGTCGACCAGGCGATGATCTCCTCCGCCAGACGCGAGAGATCCACCGCGATCTGGGCGAGCACGTAGGAGGCCTCGGCCGCGAAGTCACGCGAACTCGTGGCGTCGATCGAGTTGTCGGCGGCGCGGTCGAAACCGAGCTCGGCCGCGATCGCGTCCGGGTCCAGACCGAGCGACGAGCCGGCCAGTGCGCCGGAGCCGTACGGTGAGACCGCCAGGCGCCGGTCCAGATCACGGATCCGGTCGAGGTCGCGCAGCAACGGCTGGGCGTGCGCGAGCAGCTGGTGGGAGAGCAGGACCGGCTGGGCCGCCTGGAAGTGGGTCTTGCCCGGCATGACCGTCTCCGGGTGCGCATCGGCCTGCGCCACGAGTGCGTCGACCACATCGAGCACACCCGCGGCCACCGCGCGCACGGCATCCCGCAGCCACATTCGGAACAGGGTGGCCACCTGGTCATTGCGCGAGCGGCCGGCACGCAACCGTCCGCCGACCTCGGGACCGACCCGCTCGATCAGGCCTCGCTCCAGGGCGCCGTGCACGTCCTCGTCGGACTCGGCGGGCACGAACTCCCCGGAGTCGACGTCGGCGGCGAGTCGATCCAGACCGTCGAGCATCGTGTCCAGGTCGGCACCCGTGAGCAGGTCGGCGCGATGCAGCACCCGGGCGTGCGCCTTGGACGCCCGGATGTCGTACGGCGCCAGATCCCAGTCGAAGTGGGTGGACTTGCTCAGGGCCGCCATCGCCTCGGCGGGGCCGCCGGCGAATCGGCCGCCCCACAGGGCCCCGGTGTTGGTCCCGTGCCGGTCGTCCCGGCCCTGCTCGTCGCTCACAGTCCCAGGTCCCGCTTCGCGGCGATCTTGGAGCTCAGGCCATGGAGGTTGACGAAGCCCTTGGCGTAGCTCTGGTCGAACGAGTCACCCTCGTCGTAGGTCGCCAGGTTGAAGTCGTA
Organism: Dietzia sp. NPDC055343; assembly: GCF_053645265.1. Lineage (NCBI taxonomy): Bacteria > Bacillati > Actinomycetota > Actinomycetes > Mycobacteriales > Dietziaceae > Dietzia > Dietzia sp. NPDC055343. The sequence continues at coordinate 4,078 of NZ_JBSHMJ010000031.1, forward strand.
CAGCGACTTGTCGGAGCGGCGGCCGTTGACGGTGATCGAGCCACCGTGCAGCACGAGTCGGATATCGCCCGAGACGTGTTCCTGGGTGTTGTCGATGAAGGCGTCCAGGGCGTACTTCAGCGGCGAGAACCAGAGACCGTCGTAGACGGCGTTGGACCAGGTGTCCGAGACGCCGGACTTGTAGCGGGCCAGCTCCCGCTCGAGGGTGACGTCCTCGAGGGCCTTGTGCGCGGTGATGAGCACCATCGCGCCCGGGGCCTCGTAGACCTCGCGGCTCTTGATACCGACGAGACGGTCCTCGACCATGTCCAGTCGACCGACGCCCTGGGCGCCGCCGCGACGGTTGAGCTCTTCGATCGCCTCGAGGACGGAGACCCTACGGCCGTCGATGGCGACCGGAACGCCGGCCTCGAAGGTGATGGTGACCTCGTCCGGGGCGGCGAAGTTGATCGTCGGGTCCTCGGTGTAGTCGTAGACGTCCTTGGTCGGCGCGTTCCACAGGTCCTCGAGGAAGCCGGTCTCGACCGCGCGGCCCCACACGTTCTGATCGATCGAGAACGGTGACTTCTTGGTGACGTTGATCGGGATCGCGTTCTCCTCGGCGAACTCGATGGCCTTCTCACGGGTCCAGGCGTAGTCGCGGACGGGGGCGATCACGTCCAGGTCGGGAGCGAGCGCGCCGAAGCCCACCTCGAAGCGCACCTGGTCGTTGCCCTTGCCCGTGCAGCCGTGGGCCACGGCCGTACCGCCGTGCATCTTCGCGGCGGTCACCAGGTGCTTGACGATCAGCGGGCGGGAGATCGCCGACACCAGCGGGTACTCGCGCATGTACAGGCCGTTGGCCTTGATGGTCGGCGCACAGTAGTCGTTCGCGAACTCGTCGCGGGCATCCACGACGATCGACTCGACCGCGCCGCAGTCGAGGGCGCGCTGGCGGATGGAGTCCATGTCCTCTCCGCCCTGTCCCAGGTCGATGGCCACGGCGACGACCTCGGCACCGGTCTCCTTGCCGATCCAGCTGATGGCGACGGAGGTGTCCAGTCCACCCGAGTAGGCGAGGACGACGCGATCGGTCATGGTGTTTCTCCTTGGTTGTTGTTCAGGTGTTGTCTATCGGCCCGGGGCCGCGTCAGAGTTGGCGCCGGGCCAACGCTGCGAGGCGGCCCGCCAGCTCTTCTCCGCGCACGGGTTCGCGGGCCATCACGAATATGGTGTCATCCCCGGCGATCGTGCCGACCACGTCGTCGAGATTCGCACGGTCCAGGGCACTGGCGAGAAAGTTCGCCGCCCCGGGCGGCGTGCGCAGGACCGCCGTGTTCCCACTGTGGTCGGCGGACACGAGCAGCTCACCCAGAAGGCGTCCCACCCGGTCCGTTCCGCCGGGGATGCCCGGGACCTGACTGCCGTCCTCCGGGATGACATAGCGGCCGGCACCGCCGTCGGCAGCGCGGAGCTTGACCGCGCCGAGCTCATCGAGATCGCGACTGAGAGTGGCCACCGCGATAGCGATCCCCTCACCGGCCAACGCGTCGGCCAGTTCAGTCTGACTGCGCACGGGCCGGTCCCGGAGGATCTCGGCGATGCGCGCGTGACGAGCCGTCCGACTGACCGCGCCGACGGAGGTCACGATCGCTCCAGCAGCCAGACGAGTAGCGCCTTCTGTGCGTGCAGCCGGTTCTCCGCCTCGTCGAACACCCGGCTGCGGGGACCGTCGATGACCTCGCCGGTGATCTCCTTCTCGCGATACGCGGGCAGGCAGTGCAGGACGATCACATCGTCGGAGGCCTTGTCGACCGCGTCCCGGCCCAGCTGGTAGTCGGCGAGATCGCGCAGACGCTCGGTGGCCGAGTCCTCCATCCCCATCGACACCCAGGTGTCGGTGATGAGGACATCGGCGTCGATCACGGCCGTGTCGACCTCGGTCGTGATGGTGACCGAACCGCCGGTCTCCGCCGCGATCCGTTCGGCGTCACCCACCACCTGTCCGGTCGGCTGGTAGCCGGCCGGCGCCGCGATGGTGATGTGCATCCCCGCAGTGGCGAACCCGACGAGGTACGAGTGCCCCATGTTGTTCGCGCCGTCGCCGAGGTAGACCGCCCGCAGGCCCGCGGTGCGTCCGAAGTTCTCCCGGATCGTCAGCAGGTCGGCGAGGATCTGACAGGGGTGGAAGTCGTCGGTGAGCGCGTTGACGACAGGCACGGCCGAATCCGCCGCGAGCTCGGCCAGTCCGGCCTGCGAGTACGTCCGCCACACGATCGCCTCGACGTAGCGGGACATCACCATCGCGGTATCGGAGAGCGTCTCGCCCTTGCCCATCTGCGTGGACCCGGATTCCACCACGATCGCATTGCCACCGAGTTGTGCGATGCCCGCGTCGAAGGAGAAGCGGGTCCGCGTGGAGGTCTTGTCGAAGATCACCGCGACCGACTTCGGCCCCTCCAGCGGGCGCGCCGAGAACGGCTCCGCCTTGAGCCTGAGCCCGAGCTCCAGCACCTCGGCCTGCTCCGCGGGACTGAGATCGTCGTCTCGGAGAAAGTGACGCGGGGTCGGGCTTCCCGGGGCTGTCGTCGTGGACGACGGCGAGGTCGTACCGGTCATGACGAGGTCTCCTTCTCCGACGCGGCGTCGAGGATCGGGGGCAGGGCGGTCACGAACTGCGCGACCTGGTCTTCGGTGAGGATGAGCGGCGGGGCCAGCCGGACGACGTCCGTGCCGGTGGCGCCCACGAGGTAGCCCGCGGCGCGCGCGGCCTCCTCGACCTCCTTCGCCCGCGGCGCGGTCAGCACCACTCCGAGCAGGAGTCCGCGGCCCCGGACATGATCGACCAGCGGGTGATCCAGGCACTCGATCTCGGCGGCGAGTAACTTGCCGAGCCTGTCGACGTGGGCGACGAGGTCGTCGGTGTCGATCGTTCTCAGGACCGCCACCGCGGCCGCGCACGCGACGGGGTTACCACCGAAGGTGGTGCCGTGCTGCCCGGCGGTGAGCAACTCCCCCGCCCGGCCGATGCCCAGACACGCGCCGATGGGCAGCCCGCCGCCGAGCCCCTTCGCCAGGGTGATCACATCCGGAACCACCCCGGCCTTGCGGGACGCGAACATCGCGCCGGTGCGGGCGACCCCGGTCTGGACCTCGTCGACGATCATCAGGATCCCGTGTTCGGTGCACAGTTCCCGCACGTCCGCGAGGAAGCCCTCGGGCGGTTCCACGACGCCGCCCTCCCCCTGCACCGGTTCGACGATGACGGCGGCGGTGTCCGCCGGGGCCTGCTCGACGAGCGCCCGGAGCGCCGCGGTGTCCCCGTAGGGGAAGTACTCGACGCCGGCGGGCATCGGCTCGAACGGCGCACGCTTGGCGGGCTGACCGGTCATCGCCAGCGCCCCCATGGTCCGACCGTGGAAGCCGTTCTCCGCGGCGAGGATCCGTGAACGGCCGGTGCGGCGGGCAATCTTGAACGCCGCCTCGTTGGCCTCGGCGCCGGAGTTGCAGAAGAAGGCCCGTACCGGCGCCTCCACCGCGAGAAGTGATTCGAGACGCTCCGCCAACTCCACGACAACCGGGTGGACATAGAGATTCGACACGTGCCCCAGTTCGGCGACCTGACTGCTGACCGCCTCGACGACGGCGGGGTGGGCGTGCCCCAGGGAATTGACCGCGATGCCGGCCAGCAGATCGAGGTACTCGCGACCGTCGGCGGCGGTCACGGTCACGCCCCGGCCCGAGACGAGTTCGAGCGGAGGGGTGCCGTAGTTGCGCATCAGCGCGGTGTCCCACCGTGAGGTGAGATCAGTGGTGTCCTGCGGGCTCACTGTGCTTCTCCTACTGCTGAACGTGTCTCGTGGTCACCCTCGGTGACCATCGTTCCGATGCCGCCCTCCGTGAGGATCTCGAGCAGCACCGAGTGCTCGACGCGGCCATCGATGACGTGCGCTGCGCCGACGCCGCCCCGCACGGCGGCCAGACACGCCTCCATCTTTGGAACCATGCCGCTCTCCAGCGACGGCAGCAGTGCCTCCAGCGGCGTGGTGCCCAGGTGCGTGACGAGCGACGAGCGATCCGGCCAGTCGGTGTACAGGCCCTCGACGTCGGTTAGGACGACGAGCTTCTCCGCTCCGAGTGCCGCGGCGAGTGCGCCCGCGGCCGAATCCGCGTTGATGTTGTGGACGACGCCGTCGGCATCGGGGGCGATCGTGGACACGACCGGGATGCGTCCGGCCTCGATGAGGTCGATGACCGCCCCGGGATCGACCGCGGCGACGTCCCCGACGAGTCCGATGTCGGTGGCCTCCCCGTCGACCATCGCCGTCCGACGGACCGCGGTAAACAGACCCGCGTCCTCGCCCGAGATCCCCACCGCGTACGGGCCGTGCGCGTTGATCAGCCCGACGAGTTCGCGGCCGACCTGGCCGAACAACACCATTCGCACGACATCCATCACCTCGGGCGTCGTGACACGGAAACCGCCCCGGAACTCGCCCTCCATGCCCAGCCGACCGAGCATCGCGGTGATCTGGGGACCACCGCCGTGCACCACGACCGGCTTGAGGCCACAGGTGCGGAGGAACACCATGTCGGCGGCGAACGCGGCCTTGAGCCTCTCGTCGACCATCGCGTTACCGCCGTACTTCACCACGACGATCTTGTCGTGGAACTCCTTGAGCCACGGCAGTGCCTCGGCGAGGACGTGCGCGCGGACGAACGGCGACAGTTCGGTCGACCCGTCGTTCATCAATGTGGGCATATCAGTCGCCTCCGGCGGTGATGGGGATGGTCAGGGTCAGGTGGATCTGTGCGCCGCCGCGGTGGCGGAAGCGGAACGCGGCGCCGGCCTCGGTGGCCGCGGGTCCGGGCCACGGCCCGAGTTCGGTGTCGGGCCGCAAGACGAGGACCTCAACCGGCCCGGCCTCGACCCCCGTGCGGACGCCCACGAATCCGGCGACGCCCTCGGCGACACCGTGCACGAACGTGAAGTCCGCGCCAGGATCGCCGGATCCGGGTCCGTCGAGCAGCACGACCGCGCGGGTCGACGGCACCTGGGCGCTGAGCGCGCTCCACTGCAGCTCGACCGCGTCGGCCCCACCACCCGATACGTCGAGTGCGGCCGTCGCACCCGAGGGAGCCAGCCAGATCCCGGCGATGTTCCGGGCCGGATCCGTCCACAGTTCGAGCCCGTGATCGTGCCCGACCAACGTCGCCCCGGGCAGGACCTCCGCGCTCAAGGGGCCAGGCCGACCGTGCTGAGACCGGCGGTCTCGGGCAGCCCGAGCGCGAGGTTCATCGACTGGATGGCACCGCCGGCGGTGCCCTTGGCCAGGTTGTCGATCGCGGCGGTGAACACGGCCCGACCGGTGCGCGCGTCGACCTCGATACCCAGCTGCACGGCGTTGGAGCCGAGCACCGAGGCGGTCATGGGCTGCACCCCGGCCGGTAGGAGGTGGACGAACGGCTCATCACCGAAGGCCTCCGCATAGACCTCACGCAGCTCGTCCGCAGAGGCCGTGGTGGGCACGACCGCCGTGGTGAGGATGCCGCGCGCCATGGGGGCGAGCACGGGCGTGAAGCTGACCGACACCTCGGCGTCGGTCACCGCCCGGAGGTTCTGCGTGATCTCCGGGGTGTGACGGTGGGTGGCGACCCCGTACGCCTTGGTCGAGCCCATCACCTCGGACGCGAGCATGGGCACCTTGGCCGCCTTGCCCGCGCCGGATGCCCCTGTCACCGAGACGATGGTGATGTTCGACGCATCGACGAGCCCCTTGGCCACTGCCGGGAACAGCGCCAGGGTCGCCCCCGTCGGAAAACAGCCCGGGACCGCGACCCGCCGGGTCGACCGCAGCGCCTCGCGCGCTCCGGGGAGCTCGGGCAGCCCGTACGGCCACGTACCCGCGTGCGGGGAGCCGTAGAAGGCCTCCCAGTCACCGGCGTCCGTCAGACGGAAGTCCGCCCCGAGATCGATCACCAGCACGTCCGGCCCGAGCTGTTCGGCGATCGCCGCGGAGTGGCCATGCGGGAGGCCGAGGACCACCACATCATGACCGGACAGCGACTCGGCGCTGGTCTCCGAGAGAACCCGGTCCGCCAACGGCAGCAGGTGCGGATGGTGCCGATCCAGCGTCTGGCCGGCGTTTGACCCCGCCGCCAGGACTCCGATCTCCAGCTCATCCGAGAGGTACGAGGGATGTGCGAGGAGGAGTCTGAGGAACTCCCCGCCCGCGTAACCCGATGCACCTGCGACAGCTACCTTGATTGCCATACGCACGAGTATGCATCACGTTGCAATCTTTTGCACACAAGGTCCGTCGGCGAGCCTCGCGTTCAACCGGGAGCCGGTCCGATCACCAGCACATCCAGGTTATGCCCCGATCTGCCGTGGCGCACCGCCGAAACGCTGTTGCCCCAGGTCGACCGAACCGCCCATGCGACGCCCCTCATCGAGGCCGGACGTGCCGACGCGGCGCCTGGAACTCTTGACGGTGTGGGGGAAACGGCGACACAGCTCCGCCTCGGCGCACTGTGAATCCGTACGCAGGACCAGCCCAGCCCCTGCCGCATCCGAACTCTCGGACACCGCCTCGGCCTCGGCCGCGGCGAGGCGCCGGCCCACTTCGAAGGCGAACCCGGTCATGAACGATTTGCGGTGGGTCACCGCTGACACCCCCGGCGCCGGGCGCTGCCGCGCGGCGCCGGCCAACATGATCCCGGTCAGCGCACCGGCCAGCATCGACACGCGCTCGACGTGTCGACGGACCCCGACGATATACACGTTCCGACCCCCGTCCGCCCGCCTCGATGACACCGCCCTGCAGTGCATAGCCACCGCCAGCGACGCGACGAGACCGATCTGGTCGGGTTGGTACTTTCCGAGCACCACGTGCTCGTGGACCACCACCTCGGCCGCCGCCTGATCCGGACCGGATCTGGCCAGCGCCTCGTCGACCCCGTACTTCGCGAGCAGCGCGTAGGCCCGCTCGAGTAGCACCTCCGCCTCCGGCGTCCCGGCCACGCTCTCGGCCTTGGCGAACAGCTTGCGGACCCGGTCGAAGGCCTTCTCCGAGGAGAGCGCTGACGCGGCGCCGCCCCCGTTCTGGCCGGTCGCGCGGGAGTTGTCGGAACGAGTGTGGGTCATGGCCTGCTCCTGATCGTCTCAGCATTGATGTCGAGACGGATGTTCGCACACACGTACGACAGGGCTGTGTCGACGCCGCCGGACAGCCGCCCGGGTCGATGACCCCGGTCCGATCAGCGGTGGAGGAACCAGGTGTGGTCGAGCGGGCCGGCACCCTGCCCCACGTCGAGGGACAACCCGCCGTGCAGGGCCCCGTCCATCCATGGCCGGACCCGTCGGTACGCCGCTTCCCAATCGGGCGCACCGACACGCGCGGTGGCCAGTGCCGAGGACAGCGAGCATCCGGTGCCGTGGGTGTGCGGCGTCTCGACGCGGACGAACGGCAACCGGAGTGTCGTGCGACGGTCCGTCTCGGACTCGACCATCACGTCCTCGGCGCTGCCGTCCTCGAGGTCGCCGGTCGTCGCGAGAACCGCGCTATCGGTCTGCTCGTGGACCAGCTCCGCCTGACTGACGATCCCCTCGATGTCGGTCGCGGTGTCTGTACCGCAGAGCACACCGAGCTCGGGCACGTTCGGGGTGACGAGGTCGACGAGCGGTACGAGGTCGCGCAGCATGGACGCGGCATCCTCGCTCGCGAGACGCCCGCCGGTGGTCGCGACCATGACGGGGTCCAGGACGATGTGAGGAGGGCGACGACGACGAAGCCACGCCCCGACCGCTTCGACGAGTGAAGCCTCTCCGAGCATGCCGATCTTGACGGCGTCGATCTGGACGTCATCGGCGACCGCGTCCAGCTGGGCGATCACCGTATCGACCGGCACCGCGTGGACGCCGGCCACGCCGCGGGTGTTCTGCACCGTGACGGCGGTGACCACGCCCATCGCGTAGCCGCCCATCGCCGTGACGGACTTGGTGTCGGCCAGCAGGCCGGCACCACCCGACGGGTCGGTGCCGGCGATGCAGAGAATGCGGGGCACCCGCACCGCGTCAGCCACGAAGGCTCGCTCCCACGGCCCGTGCTGCCGCGTCCACCGCGGCCGTGCGCCACTCGCTGGCCTCGTCCTCCGTCAGCGTCCGGTCGTCGGCGCGGAAGGTGAGCGCGTACGCGAGCGACTTCCTGCCCTCACCGAGCTGGCTGCCGGTGTAGATGTCGAACAGGCGGACGCTCTCGAGCAGGTCGCCGCCTCCCGAGATGAGGGCCGCCTCCACCGCGGATGCCGGGACCACCTCATCCACGACGAGAGCGACATCCTGATTCACCGACGGGTAGGAGGAGATCGCCGGCGCGGGCAGGACCTCGCGCGTGCCGATGGCGGTCAGGTCGAGCTCCATCGCGCATGTCCGCGCGGGAAGCTCCAGACGCTCGCACGCCGCGGGGTGCAACTCACCGGCGTGGCCGACCACCGCGCCGTCGACGACGATCTCGGCGCAGCGGCCCGGGTGCCAGGGTGCGTACTCCCCCGACCTCACCTCGACCTCGACGCCGAGCGCGGCGCCGACGGTCCGGGCCGCCTCGACCGCGTCGAGCGCGTCGGCGTCGCGGCCCGGATCGAGATGGCCGGCCGGCACTCGTCTACCGGTGTAGAGGGCGGCCGTGTGCAGCGGCTGCGCGGGCAGCGAATCGCCGAGCCGCTTCTGCTCGTCCGCGGTGGGCTCACGGTCCACGGGCAGCATGTCCACCCCGGAGGTCGCGGGCGTGCGGAACGCGACCTGGGCGATCGAGAAGAGCGCGAGGTCGCGGGTCCCGCGGGTGAGGTTGCGCCGGGCGATCTCCACCATCGACGGCAACAGGGTCGTCGCGAGATGCGCCTTGTCGCTCTCCAGGGGATTGACCACGGACATCGTGTGGCGACGCTCGTCGTCGTCGCGGAGCCCCATCGCGTCGAACACGGACGGATCGCAGAACGGCGACGTGAGCACCTCGACGTGCCCGGACGCGGCGAGGGCCCGCCCCACGGCCCGGCGGCCGCGCTGGGTGGCCGTCAGGCCCCGACCGGCGGGGGCCGTGGGCAGCACGGACGGGATGTCCTCCAGCCCCTCGAGTCGCAGGACCTCCTCGACCAGGTCGGCAGGCATCGTCAGATCGGGGCGCCACGTGGGTGGGGTGACCTCGAGCAGGACGGCGTCGTCGCCGGCCACCGTGGCCCCGATCTGCTCCAGGCGCCGGCGGGTGGTCCCGACCGGGTACCCGAGCCCCGCGACCCGCGAGGGCCGGTCCGGGTCGAAGGCGATCGTGGGTGGGACGGGCGCGGCGCCGACGTCGGTGAGCGACGCCTCGACGGTGCCGCCGGTGATCTCGGCGAGCAGCGTGGCCGCGCGATCCAGCGCGGCGACGGAAGCCGCCGCGTCCACCCCTCGCTCGTAGCGCTTCCCGGCCTCACTGGGCAGCTTGTGTCGGCGGATGGTCCGGAACACGGCCAGGGTGTCCCACACGGCGGCCTCGAGCAGCACGTCGGTGGTCGTGTCCGAGACCTCTGTGCTGGCGCCGCCCATGACGCCGGCCAGCGAGACCGGGCCGGTCTCGTCGCAGATCACCACGTCCTCCGGGTCGAGCGAGCGCTCCGCGCCATCCAGGGTGGTCAGCGTCTCCCCCGCCCGAGCGCGACGCACGGTGAGCCCGCCCGTGAGCGTAGCGGCGTCGAAGGCGTGCATCGGATGGCCGAGTTCGAGCATGACGTAGTTGGTGACGTCGACGGCCGGGGAGATGGGCCGCACACCCGACATCAGCAGGCGACGGGCCAGCCACCAGGGGGTCCTGGCCGACGGGTCGACGCCGGTGACCCGGCGCAGCGCGAACCGCTGGGCTCCGGACTCCCCGGTGACCTCGAGCGGCCAGGTCTCCTTCCCCGACGGCAGGCCGAGCTCGGCGGCCGGGTCCGCGAAGTCCAGGTCGAAGCCGCACGCGAGCTCGCGGGCCAGACCGCGGGCCGACAGGCAGTAGCCGCGGTCCGGGGTCACGTTGAGTTCGAAGACCGTGTCCCGCTCGGGGGCACCGGCGGCGAGGACCGGCCCGGCCGGGGTGCCCGGCTCGGCGGTGCCCGGCGCGAGCACGATGATGCCGCTGTGATCCGACCCGATCCCGAGTTCGGACGCCGAGCAGATCATGCCCTCACTGGGCCTGCCGTAGGTCTTGCGCTTGCCGATCTCGAAGCCACCGGGCAGGACCGTACCGGGCAGTGCCACCACCACGAGGTCGCCCTCGGAGAAGTTCCGCGCGCCGCACACGATCTGCTGCGGCTCGTCGCCGCCGACATCGACGAGGCAGAAGCGGATCGGCTTCTTGAAGCCCTCGAGTTCCTCGATGCTGCTGACCCGGCCGACGGTGAGCGGGCCGGTGATCTCCGGGAGCGTCTGCGGCTCCCCCTCCACCTCGAGGCCGACGCGCACGAACCCGGCGTCGAGTTCGGCCGGCGACACCGACCAGCCGTCGTTGGCCCGCTGCAGGATCTCGGTCAGCCAGGACTGCGCAATTAGCACTGTGGGGTCCTTCGTAGTTCTCGGTGGTCGGGTGAGCTCTGGGTCGGGCAGGTGGGGCATCGGCCCGGGCCCCGGCGGCGGCCGCCGCCCGGGCCGGTACGCCGATCAGTACCGGATGCCGAAGGGCAGCGAGAACCGCACGTCGCCCTCGACCATGTCGCGCATATCGGACAGCCCGTTGCGGAACTGCAGCGTGCGCTCGAGGCCCATCCCGAACGCGAAGCCGGAGTACACCTCGGGGTCGATGCCGCAGGCGATCAGCACATTGGGATGCACCATTCCACAACCGCCCCACTCGACCCAGCCGGCGCCGCCCTTCTTGTTAGGGAACCAGACGTCGACCTCGGCGGAGGGCTCGGTGAACGGGAAGTAGTTGGGACGCATCCGTGTGCGGGTCTCGGGCCCGAACAGGGCGCGCGCGAACGCGTCGAGGGCGCCGCGCAGGTGCGCCATGGTCAGCCCCTTGTCGATCGCCAGCCCCTCGACCTGGTGGAACACCGGCGTGTGGGTGGCGTCGAGCTCGTCGGTGCGGAAGGTCCGGCCCGGGCAGGCGACGTAGATCGGCGGCTCGCGATCGAGCATCGTGCGGATCTGCACCGGGGAGGTGTGGGTCCGCAGCACCTGCCGACTGCCCTCGGGTGCCACGTGGAAGGTGTCCTGGAGCGTGCGCGCGGGGTGGTCGGGGAGGAAGTTGAGCGCGTCGAAGTTGTAGTGCTCGGCCTCGATCTCCGGCCCTTCGGCGATCTCCCAGCCCATCCCGACGAACACGTCCGCCACCTGCTCGGTGATGATCGTGATGGGATGCTGGGCCCCGACCGGCGATCGACCGGACGGCACCGTCAGGTCGAGTGTCTCAGCCACCAGGACCGCCGCGTCGCGCTCGGCCTGCAGCTGCCCGAGCCGCGCCTCGTACGCCTTCTGGACACGGCCGCGCGCCACGTTGACGGCCTTGCCCGCGGAGGCCTTCTGCTCCTTCGGGAGCGAGCCGAGTGTCCGCCGACCCAGTGCGATGGGGCTCCGGTCGCCCAGGTGGGCCGTCTTGGCCGCGGCCAGTGCGTCGAGGTCCGCGGCCGTGGCGAACGCGCCCTCCGCGTCCGTGGCGTATCCCGCCAGGGACTCCTCGTCGATCCCGACCTCGACCGCGCCTCTGTCTTCGCTCACCTGTGCTGCGTCCTCCCCGTCCCGGTCAGCTCCGGCGACCGCCGGGTGCATCGCCGGACAGCCTAGTCGATTAGCGTTTGCGCCCCCTGCCCCGTGTCCTGCTCAGACCACCCCGTTCTCGTAGGCGTACACGACCACCTGAGCGCGGTCCCGCAGCCGCAGTTTCTGCAGGACCCGCCGTACGTGGGTCTTGACGGTCTCCTCCGAGATGAACAGCACCCCGGCGATCTCGGCATTGGACCGCCCGGTGGCGATCTGCTCGACGGTCTCGCGTTCCCGCGGCGTGAGGGAGGTGAGTTCCGCCGGCTCGCGGCGCGGGCGGCGGCCCCGGGTCACCACGTCCTCGATCAGCCGGCGGGTGACGGTCGGCGCCAGCAGCGCCTCACCGGTGACGGCGACCCGGACGGCCCGGAACAGCTCCTCGGCGGGCGCGTCCTTGAGCAGGAATCCGGAGCATCCGATCCGCAGCGCCTCGTACACGTAGTCGTCGAGATCGAAGGTGGTGAGCATGATGATCCGCGGGGCCGGGTCGATCCCGGAACCGAGTATGCGCCGCGCGGCCTCGAGCCCGTCCATCTCCGGCATGCGGACGTCCATGAACACCACGTCGGGGCGGAGCGCCTCCACTTTCCCGACCGCCTCGGCGCCGTCCGCCGCGTCGCCGATGACCCTGATGTCCGGCTGCGACCCGAGCAGCGCGGCGAAACCCTGTCGCACCATCGCCTGGTCGTCGGCGATCAGCACGGAGATGGTCATACGGATCAGCCTAGACGCGACCGGGTCCGCGTCCCGGGCCCCGTCCCGTCCCTGAGCGGAACCGTCGCGGTGACGGTGAAGCCACCGTCGGAAGCCGGGAGGGCCGCGAATGCCCCGCCGACGGCCCGGACCCGGGCGGACATCCCCGCGATCCCGGACCCGCCGCCCTCACCGGGCGCGACGAGGGCGCCCGGCGCCGCCGGGCCGCTGTCCACCTCGAGGGTCACCGCGGGTGGCGCCCCGTCCGCGTCGACCGTGGAGACCGCGAGGGAGACGACGACGAGCCCGCCCGGCGCATGGCGGGCGGCATTGGCCAGACTCTCCTGGAGCACGCGGTGCAGGACCACGCCGGCGGTCTCGTCAATCGTGTCCATCTGCCCGCCGAGCTGCCAGGTGATGTCGACGCCCGAGCGGCGTGCGGCGCGGAGGGTGGGCTCGATCTGCTCGACCCCGACGGGTTCCACCATCGGGTTCTCCGCGTCTGTGCGCAGCACCCCCAGAAGGCCCCGCACCTCGTCGAGCGCCGCGCGGGCCGTCTCGGCGATCGAGTCGAACTCGGCGTGGACGGCCGGCGTGACGCCCTGGAGTCGGTACGGCGCCGACTGGGACTGGACCACGATCATGGACATCTGGTGGGCCACCACATCGTGCAGATCCCGCGCGAGGTGGTTGCGTTCCTCGGCCAGCAAGCGCAGTTCGGACTGCCGGAGGGTCCGCTCGGACTCTCGTGCCAGGCGCAGGTTCGAGTTCTCCAGCTGGCGGCGCGATACCGCCAACCACCGCACGAGGAGTACCACCGCCGAGAAGACCGCGGCCCCGATCATCCAGCCCACGGACACCTCCGCGCCGGGGTTGAGCGCCATGAGCAGGATGGTCACCCCGACCGCGACCGCGACCCGCACCGGTCGTTCGACGAGGATCACCGCGGCCAGACACACGGCCAGCGCGAGATGGAACACGACCGGCCAGCCCAGGGCAAATGTCGACTCGGCCCGCAGCGGCACCGACACCGCACACGCAACGGCGACCGCACCCCAGGCGAGGAACGGCGCACGGCGCGCCGCCGCCACCGGGAGGGCCCCCAGCGCGGCGATGATCGGCACGAGCACCGTCCACGCCGAGTGGGTGATGAAGTAGGTGGGCCAGGCCACCGCGAAGAAGACGAGCGCGAGCACGACGAGGGCGAGGTCCCAGGCGTGAGGTCGCAGCACGCCGACGAGGCCGGCACGGCGACCCCGGGCGTGGGCCTCCACTGTGCGGGGCCCCGCGTTGTCGGGTTCGGCGGCGAACCTGTCGTCTTCTGATCGCATGGCCATGACGGTATGCGTGACCTCCGTACCCGGGCATCCCCCTGCGGAGTGACCTCGCCGTCCCCCGAGCGGGCTACCCCCGGAGAGTGACCTCGAGATCACCTCCGGAGGGGATCCGCCCGGCGGGCCGGTGTTCCTAGTTTCGCCCTCATGACCCCGCCTCCGAAGCACCCGAACCCGCCCGCCGTCCCGCGCACCTCGAACCGGCCGGCCGGTGAACACCGCTCGGGCACCGCGAGCCGGTCCCGCGGACCGGGGTCCCGCGCCGTTGTCGGTGTAGGTGCGGCGGTGGCGGGCGTGGTCGTCGTCATCGGGCTCTTCGCCGGTACCGTCGCCGAGGCCGCACCGGCGCCCGCGGCCGCGGGCCACGCCGCGCACACCGACCTCACCCGCCCGCACGGCACCGACGCCGACGCCGACGCCGACACGGCGATCGCCGCCCTGGCCGCCGCGCGGAAGATCGCGGACGGCACCCCGGGCGCCGACATGGTGGTCCCCGCCGTGGTTGTCGACCTCGGCTACGAACCGGTGGTGGAGCAGGCGTCGGCCGCCAAGCGCACAGGCGACTGCTCGTCCCCGGTGCCACTCCCGCGGTCGTTCGAACCCGCCTGCCGCGTCCACGACCTGGGCTACGACCTTCTGCGCGTGGCGCACCGACACCAGGTCCCGATCCCACCCGGGCTCCGGTCCGACCTCGACGCCCTCCTCGCGCGGCAGCTGCACGACTCGTGCGAGGGGCGCACGGCGTGCACGGTGATGGCGGACATCGCCCACGCGGCCGTCCAGCTCAACACCGTGCGCCAGAGGCACGGTGCGCCCGTCGAGGAAACGCTGCCGTGGTGACCCGGGTCGTCGCGCGGGTCACGCTCTACGCCGTGATCGTGTACGCGATCGTCGGCGCGCTGGGGTCCGCCCTGTGGTGGGCACTCGACTCGGGGCCGTTGGCAGCTGATCCGCGACTCGTCCTGAACGACCGGGCCGCGTCGTCGGCCATCCGCGTATACGGCGACCACCCCGGCCTCGACCCGGACCACGCGGCGCGGCTGACCACCGACGCCCTCGTCGGCGCCGGCGGATTCGACCGGTCCGTCCTGCTGGTGACCATCCCCACCGGATCGGGGTGGGTGGACCCGGCGCAGGTGACGGCGATCGAGGACTGGTCCGGGGGCGACGTGGCGACGGTGGCGATGCGTTACTCGTCCGCGCCCTCGGCGGCCGTGTACTCGCTCCGGCCGCAGTTGGCGGCCGACTCCGCGCACGCGATCCTCGCCGAGATCACGTCGCGGCTCCGTGCACTCCCCCACAACGACCGTCCGAGACTGGTGGTCCACGGGTTGAGCCTGGGGGCGCAGGCCGGAGTGGCGGCGCTGCGTGACCCCGCGGTCGCCGGGCTCGTCGACGTCGCACTCTGGCAGGGCCGTCCCGGGTCGGCTGCGATGGCCACGGCATCAGCGGCACCGTCTGCGGCAGCAGCGCCCTCCGCGGCAACTCCGGCCGGATCCGAACCGTTGGCCCGCTGCACGGTCAGCGAGGTCAATCCCGACGACCCGGTCGCCGAGCTCGGTCGGGACCTCCTCCGCAACCCGGTGCGGGCTCTCCGTGTGCTCTCCGCACTTCCGGGGTCCGACTCCGCGGCCCCGGGGGTCGGGCACCGCTACCGGCCGGTCCTCCCGCCCTCCGGGTGTGTCTCGCCCGGCCTCTGACCGGCGGCTGTCTCAGCTCACGAGCATCCACCCGCCGCCGGGTCAGCGTTGCTCGCGGACGGTGCCCGCGTCCACCAGGAGCTCACGAGTCGACCGGAAGGCATCACGCATACGCCGGTCATGCGTCACCAGCAGGACGGTGCCGTCGAAGTTCTCGACCGCCTCCTCGAGCTGCTCGATGGCGGGGAGATCTAGGTGGTTGGTGGGTTCGTCCAGCACCAGCAGGTTCACGCCGCGGTGCTGCAGGAGAGCCAGCGCCGCGCGGGTCCGCTCACCCGGTGAGAGTGAATCGCACAGTCGCGACACGTGCTCGCCGCCGAGACCGAACTTGGCGAGCAGCGTCCGGGCCTCGGTGGGGTCGGCCCCGTCCGGGTCAGCAGCGGCGCAGAAGACGTCGAGGAGCTCATCCGGACCGGCGAACGCGGCGCGCGCCTGATCAACCCGCCCCGCCTCGACGGAGGAACCGAGGGTGACCCGCCCGGACCCCGGCGTGCGATCGCCCAGGAGGAGCGAGAGCAGTGTCGACTTGCCGGACCCGTTGGCGCCGCTGATGAGGACCCGGTCGCCGGCATCGATCTGCAGCGTCACCGGGCCCAGCACGAAGTCGCCCTGTCGGGCGAGCGCCTCGTCGAGCACGGCCACCACCGAGCCGGAACGCGGCGCCGACGCGATCTCCATCCGCAGCTCCCACTCCTTGCGGGGCTCGGCCACCACCTCGAGCCGCTCCATGGCCCGCTCGGACTGCGCGATCTTGGCCGCCTGCTTCTCCGAGCGCTGCCCGGCCCGGTTGCGGATGTGTTTGTCGCGCTCAGCGTCTCTACCGCCGGACTTGCGCATCGTGTTTCGCACGCCCTTGTCCAGCCACGTCTTCTGCGTCTGGATGCGGCTGGCGAGCTGATCAACCCGCCCCGCGTACTCCTCATACGCCTCGCGGGCGCGCTGACGCGACAGGGCCCGTTCGGCAAGGTAGGACTCGTATCCGCCGTCGAACACGGTGATCTGTCGCTGCGCCGCATCGAGCTCGACAATCCCCGTGACGCAGCGGGCGAGGAACTCACGGTCATGACTGACCACGACCATCGGCCGCCGCTCGGATCGCATGAACTCCTCGAGCACGTCGAGCCCCGCCAGGTCGAGGTCGTTGGTCGGCTCGTCCAACAGCAGGATGTCGTACTGACTGAGCAGTACCGCCGCGAGGTTGACCCGGGCCGCCTGCCCACCGGACAGCGCCGCGACCGGAAGGCCCAGAACCTGCTCGTCGAGCCCGAGTCGTGCGGCCACAACCGGGATCCGCTCGTCCAGGTCGCCGCCTCCGAGGGCCAGCCATCGCTCGAGGGCATCCCCGTAGGCCTCGGCGGCCGCGTCCGACTCCGCCATCTGCTCGGCCAAACCGTCCATGAGCGTCTGGGCTCGCGCCACACCGGTCACCCGGTGCAGGAGTGAACGGACGAGCTCGTCGTCGTCGCTCTCCACCTCCTGGCGCAACACTCCGACGGTCGCCTCCGGTGGGCTCACGGTGATCCGACCGGACATCTCCGCATCGGGAGCACCGGCGAGCGCGTGGAGCAGCGTGGATTTACCGGCACCGTTGGGGCCGGTCAGTCCCCAGACGTCACCGGCGGCGACGACGAGATCGAGCCCGTCGAAGAGTGTCCGTGCACCGCGGGTGGCCCCGACCCCACGTGCCGTCAACGTGGCCGTCACAACCCGGCGCCCTGCAGACGGGCGCTGGTGTGGAGACAGATCGAGGCGGCACTGACGATGTTCAGGCTCTCCGCTCGCCCGCGGATCGGAATGCGGACCCGCACGTCGGCGGCCGCGGCCAGCGCAGCGGGCACCCCGTGCGCCTCATTGCCGAAGATCCAGGCGGTCGGGCGCGACAGGATCTCGTCGGCGTGCTCGATGTCCACCTCGCCGTCGGCGGTCGCCACGGCGATCTGTAACCCACTGGCGTGGGCGCGCGCAACCAGCCCCGACTCGGCGATGCCCCGCACGACCGGTAGATGGAAAAGACTCCCCGCGGACGCGCGGACCGCCTTGGGGTTCTCGGGATCCACCGAGCCCTCGGTGAGCCATACCGCGTCGGCGCCGAGCGCATCCGAGACGCGGATGAGGGTGCCGACGTTGCCGGGTTCGGCCAGGGCCTGCCCGATCGCCACGAGCCGTGCCGGGTGCGACCCGGCGGTGTCGGCCGGATCGTGCCCGGATTCGACAACGAGGGTCCGACACAGCGCGACGATCCCGGACGGCGTCACGGTATCCGCGAGGGATCGCATCGCCCGCGCGGTCACCATGGAGACCCGAACGCCGCGTCCGCGGGCAGTGTCGATGAGGGCGGAGAACCGATCGGCAGCGTCCTCGTCGCAGAAGACCTCCAGCGCACGGTCGGTCGCCAGGGCCGCCTCGACCGAGTTCGCGCCCTCCGCGAGGAAGCGGCCGGCCTTACGTCTGGATGCCGCCCGGTGGAGCTTCGACGCAGAAACGACCCGCGGGGTCCGTTCGGTGAACGGATCCGCGGGTCGTCGCTGCGTGCCCTGCCCGGGCGAGGTGTGATGCGTCAATTCGCGGAAGGTCAGGCCGCCGGAGCGTTGACGTCGGCCGGGAGGGCCTTGCGCGCGACCTCGACCAGCGCCGTGAAGGCGGCCGGGTCGGTGACGGCGAGATCGGCGAGGACCTTGCGGTCGACCTCGACGCCGGCGAGCTTGAGGCCCTGGACGAAGCGGTTGTACGTCATGTCGTTGGCGCGGGCCGCCGCGTTGATGCGCGAGATCCACAGCTTGCGGAAGTCGCCCTTGCGCTGGCGACGATCGCGGTAGCTGTAGTTCATCGAGTGGAGCATCTGCTCCTTGGCCTTGCGGTACAGCCGCGAACGCTGCCCGCGGTAGCCCTTGGTGGACTCGAGTACGGTCCGACGCTTCTTCTGGCCGTTGACGGCCCTCTTCACGCGTGCCACTGGTCAATCCTCACTGGTCTGGGGTGGCCACCTGCTGCGGTGACCGAAAGTTCTACGTATGGGAAGGGGCTCAGAGCCCGAGGAGCCGCTTGATGCGGGGCACGTCGGCCGGGGCGACGTCGGTGCGGCCGTCGAGACGACGGGTGCGCTTGGTGGGCTTCTTCTCCATGATGTGGCGGCGGTTGGCCTGCTGGCGGACCAGCTTGCCGGTTCCGGTCTTCCGGAAACGCTTGGCGGTGCCCTTGTGGGTCTTCATCTTCGGCATGATCGGTCTTCCTCACATGGTTCGTCCCGGGACCCGGTGGGGTCTCGGGGGGCGGACGGCGGACGTCCGGGGTCTGGTTCGGCGTTTCAGAGCCGGGCGGACTACTCCGAAGCGGGGTCGGTGACCTTCGAGTCCTGCGCCTTGGCGCGGGTCTTCGCGCCGCGATGGGGGGCCACGACCATCGTCATGTTGCGGCCGTCCTGCTTGGCGCTGGTCTCGACGTATCCGTAGTCGGTGATGTCGTCCGCGAGCCGCTGCAGCAGACGGAACCCGAGCTCGGGCCGTGACTGCTCACGGCCGCGGAACATGATCGTGACCTTGACCTTGGAGCCCTTCTCCAGGAAACGGACGACGTTCCCCTTCTTGGTCTCGTAGTCATGCGTATCGATCTTCGGACGGAGCTTCTGCTCCTTCACGACGGTCTGCTGCTGGTTCTTCCGGGCCTCGCGTTCCTTCTGCGCGGCCTCGTACTTGAACTTGCCGTAGTCCATGATCTTGCAGACCGGCGGGCGGGCGTTGGGCGCGACCTCAACGAGGTCCAGATCGGCCTCCAGGGCCAGACGAAGTGCATCCTCGACGCGAACGATCCCCACCTGCTCGCCCCCGGGGCCGACGAGTCGGACTTCGGGGACACGGATTCGTTCGTTGATACGTGCTTCGGCGCTGATGGGCCCTCCTCGGTAGTAACGGTGCGTGTGTGCTGTCGACCACTCGCGTGATCGCACCTGCGCCCTCGAGGGACCCCGGTCGCCCCGACGAACGTCGGGAAAACCGAGAAGGCCCCACGGTACGAATACCCGGGGCCTCTCACTCCTCACCCTCGTCGAAGATACGTCTGCCATATTTCGCAGACCCCTCGCCGGGGGTGGTGACCATCAAACAACCCTACTGGCGTCGGATGGTGGGAGATCAGGCTCCTCTTGGACGATGGACCCCATTGCTTAACGGGATCCCACAGTCGAGGTAGAGAATACCAGGTTCGGCGGGGACCCCCAAACCGGTGCCCGTGCACGCGCGACCGGGCCGTCCGTGGGACAGTATTCGCCATGACCACCGACCAGCCAGCATCCGCCGACCAGGCCTCGGACAGCCCCCTCGAGGAGCACGTCGATGCCCGTGAGGTCGAGATCGTCGATCTGGCCGACGTCTCCGCTCAGGAAGTCATCTTCCGGTCCATCGTCGTTCTCATGAGCGCGGCCGCGGAGAAGCTCGGACTCTCCGACGATGAGCCGACGGCCAGCGCCCACCTCGATCTCGACGAGGCCCGCAAGCTCGTCACCGCCCTGGCCGGCCTCGTCGCCGGGTCCGCCGAGCACCTCGGCCCGCAGGCGAGCGTGGTGCGCGACGGCCTGCAGGGCCTGCAGCGCGCCTTCCGCGAGGCCAGCGCCTACCCCGATCCGCCCGGCGAGGGACCCGGAGAGAAGTTCACCGGCCCCGTCTACTGACTCACTTCCCGCGGGACCGTGATCCCGCCCACGCACATCAGGGCCGCCCCGGGACAGAAACGCCCCGGGGCGGCCCTTGCGTGTCAGCGAAGCGACCTGGCCTTTCGCGCGGCCTTGGCCGCGGTCTTCTGCGCCGAGGTCTTCTGCGCCGAGGTCTTCTGCCCTGCCGACTTCGTTGAAGTGGACTTCTTGGGTGTCGCCTTGGCCGCGGACTTTTTCGCCGCGGTCTTGGCCGCCGGCTTCGTGGCCGGGCCCGGCGCTGAATCGCCCGCTGCGTCCTCACCGCTCGGCGATCCGGCGGGCAGGATCTCGGCGAGGAAGCGCCCAGTGTGACTCTCCGGCACCCGCGCCACCTGTTCAGGCGTGCCCTCGGCGACCACCATTCCGCCGCCTGCACCACCCTCGGGCCCCATGTCGATCACCCAGTCGGCGCTCTTGATGACATCGAGGTTGTGCTCGATGACGATCACCGTGTTGCCCTTGTCCACCAGCCCCTGGATGACCAGGAGAAGCTTGGTGATGTCCTCGAAGTGCAGGCCCGTGGTGGGCTCGTCGAGGATGTAGACGGTCCGTCCGCTGGATCGCTTCTGCAGCTCGGCGGCGAGCTTGACGCGTTGCGCCTCGCCTCCGGACAGTGTGGGTGCGGACTGACCGAGCCGCACGTATCCGAGACCGACCTGGGTGAGCGTCTTGAGGTAGCGGTGGATCGAGGTGATCGGCTCGAAGAACTCACAAGCCTCCTCGATCGGCATGTCCAGCACCTCGGCGATGGTCTTGCCCTTGTAGTGCACCTCGAGGGTCTCGCGGTTGTACCGCGCTCCGTGGCAGACCTCGCACGGGACGTAGACGTCCGGCAGGAAGTTCATCTCGATCTTCAACGTGCCGTCGCCCTGGCACGCCTCGCAGCGGCCGCCCTTGACGTTGAACGAGAACCGCCCCTGCTTGTAGCCCCGGACCTTGGCCTCTGTGGTGGCGGCGAAAAGGGTGCGGATCTTGTCGAACACGCCCGTGTAGGTGGCCGGGTTGGACCGGGGCGTCCGGCCGATCGGCGACTGGTCCACCTGCACCAACTTGTCGAACGACTCCACGCCGTCGATCCCGGAGTGCCTCCCCGGGACCTGCCGGGCCCGGTTGAGCTGGTTGGCCAGCGCCGTCGCGAGGATGTCGTTGACCAGGGTCGACTTGCCCGATCCGGATACTCCCGTGACCGCACACAGCACGCCGCCGGGGAACACCACGTCCACGTTCCTGAGGTTGTTCTCGCGGGCGCCACGCACCCGCAACTGCTTGTCCGGATCGCGTTCACGGCGAGACTGCGGGAGCGCGATGGAGCGTCGACCAGCGAGGTAGTCACCGGTGAGTGATTCGGTGTTGGCCAGCAGCCCCTCGTAGTCACCGGAGTGGACGACCCGGCCACCGTGCTCGCCGGCGAGAGGTCCGATATCGACGATCCAGTCGGCGGCCCTGATCGTGTCCTCGTCGTGTTCGACCACCAGGAGGGTGTTCCCGAGGTCCCTCAGACGCACCAGGGTGTCGATGAGGCGTCGGTTGTCGCGCTGGTGGAGCCCGATGGACGGCTCGTCGAGCACGTAGAGCACCCCCGCCAGACCCGAACCGATTTGGGTGGCCAACCGGATGCGCTGTGCCTCGCCGCCCGACAGGCTTCCGGCAACGCGGTCGAGCGACAGGTAGTCCAGCCCGACGTCGAGCAGGAAGCCCATGCGCGCCTGGATCTCCTTGAGCACGCGGCCGGCGATCATGGCCTGCCGGGCGTTCAGTTCGAGCCCGTCGAGGAAGGCTGCGCAGTCCGCGACGGACATCCTGCTGATATCGGCGATCGAGCGCTCGTGCCCGCCGTGACCGCTCAGGGTCACCGCGAGGATCTCGGGCTTGAGACGGGTGCCCTCGCACGCGGGACACGGCACCTCGCGCATGTAGCCCTGGTACCGCTCCTTCTGCGACTCCGATTCGGTCTGCTCGAGCCGGCGCTTGAGGAACGACATGACGCCCTCGAACTTGGCGTCGTACGTCCGCACCCGCCCGTAGCGGTTGCGGTAGCGCACGCGGACCTTGGTCGAGGCACCGCCGAGAACGGCCTTACGCACCTTCGCGGGCAGCTCCTGCCACGGGGTGCGGAGGTCGAAACCCATGTCGTCAGCAAGTCCGGTCAGGAGTTGCTGGAAGTAGTCCGCGCTCTGGCCGCCCGCCCACGGGGCGATCGCACCGTCCGCGAGAGAGACCTCCGGATCGGGTACCACTAGGTCCGGATCGACCTCGAGGTGCGATCCGAGACCGTCACACACCGGGCACGCACCGTACGGCGAGTTGAACGAGAACGCCCGGGGCTCCATGTCGTCCAGGGCGATGGGGTGACCGTTGGGGCAGGCCATGTGCTCGGAGAAGCGCCGACGCCGGCCCGGGTCCGATTCCTCGAGATCCACGTAGTCGATCACGATCACACCGTCCGCGAGGCCGAGCGCGGTCTCCACGGAATCGGTGAGCCGCTGCCGTGCGGACGGCTTGGCGGCGAGACGGTCCACCACCACCTCGATGTCGTGCTTCTCCTGCTTCTTCAGCGTCGGGGGCTCCGCGAGGGTGTGCAGTTCCCCGTCCACCCGGACGCGGCTGTACCCGTCAGCGGCGAGCTGGGCGAAGAGGTCCACGAACTCGCCCTTGCGTGTACGGACCACCGGCGCCAGGACCTGGAAGCGGACGCCCTCCTCGCCCTCCAGGATCTGGTCGACGATCTGCTGGGGCGTCTGCCGCGACACCTCCTCACCACAGGTGGGACAGTGCGGGACGCCGGCCCGGGCGTACAGCAACCGGAGATAGTCGTACACCTCGGTGATGGTGCCGACGGTCGAGCGCGGGTTCCGGTTGGTGGACTTCTGGTCGATCGACACCGCCGGGGAGAGACCCTCGATGAAGTCGACATCCGGTTTGTCCATCTGGCCGAGGAACATCCGCGCATACGCCGAGAGGGACTCGACATAGCGCCGCTGCCCCTCCGCGAAGATCGTGTCGAACGCCAGCGAGGATTTGCCCGACCCCGACAGACCGGTGAACACGATCAACGCCTCTCGGGGGACGTCGATATCCACGCCCTTGAGGTTGTGCTCACGTGCGCCGCGGACGACCAGCCGGTCCACCATGGGGGTTCTCCTTCCGGGGGGAGGTCGCCACATTGCCGTACGTGCCGCATGGCCGCCGTTCCCGCACACGAAGGTACCAACGTCGTCCGACATGTTTCCGGTCCCCGACCACCGGCAGCGTCGGTAGCCTGCAGCTATGTCGACTTCCACCACGCCAATCCCTGACCGAATCACCCTCACCGAGGGTTACACCGGCCGTCTCGACGGCCGTCTCACCGGCGAGCGCTGGACCGTGGGTCCTGCCCGCCTGACCAAGATCTCCGTCGGCGAGATGGACAACAACGTGTACATCGTCGAGTCGGTCGCGACGGGCGACGTCCTCCTCGTCGACGCGGCCAACGACGCGCCTCAGCTGATCGCCCACCTGCGTGAGCACGCCCCGTCGCTCAAGGAGGTGCTCACGACCCACCTGCACGCCGACCACTGGATCGGGCTCGCGGAGACGGTGGAGGCGCTCGGTCTCACCACCATCGCCTCCCCTGGTGACGCCGGGTCGATCGACATCCCCACCGATCGTCATGCGTCCCATGGGGACCAGCTCACCGTCGGCGATCTGCGGCTCGAGGTGATCGGGTTGCGCGGGCACACCCCGGACGGCATCGCCCTGCTGCTGAGGACGGACGAGGGCACCCACCTGATCTCGGGTGATTCGCTGTTCCCAGGCGGCCCGGGCAAGACAGGCTCACCGGAGGACTTCGACCGTCTCATGAGCGACCTGGAGTCGCGGGTGTTCGCGGAGCTCGAGGACGACGTGGTGGTCCACCCCGGGCACGGCGACGACACCACCGTGGGGGCCGAGCGCCCGCACCTGGCCGAGTGGCGGGACCGCGGCTGGTGACGGGAGAAGGACATCGGTGATCGCCGCTCCGGCCACCCGACCGAACCGTCGCGACGGCCATATCCGAATCGTTATCAATCCCACTCGTCACACGATTCCCGCAGCCCATCCCCTGTCGGACATCGTCGACACCGACCCGGGATGACGCGATCGGAGGCGCGGCACCCGAGTTCGCACTAGGTTCGAGCACGCACTCCCACTGATTCAGGAGGAACGATGATCCGACGACTCGCACGACCAATGCTCGCCTCGGTTTTCGTCATCGACGGCATCGAGACGTTGCGTAATCCCCAGGCCCATGTCGCCGATGCGGCCCCGCTGGTCGACCAGGCCACCCCGCTGGTGGAGAAGGGGGAGCAGGCGGTCAACGAGCGCGTCAACACGACCGTGCCGCCCGTCCCCAAGGACACCGAGACCCTCGTCAAGGCACTCGCCGGGGTCAAGATCGGTGCGGGCGCTCTCTTCGCCCTGGGCAAGGCGCCGCGGTTGTCGGCCCTCGCCCTGACCGCGTCACACGTGCCCTCGACGGTCAGTCGTCACGCGTTCTGGACGGAGTCCGATCCGGCGGCGCGCAGCCGTAAGACGACCGGCCTGGCAACCGATGTCGCACTGCTCGGCGCACTGCTGATCGCCTCCGCCGACACCGCCGGCCAGCCGGGGCTGGCCTGGCGCGCCGGCAAGGCCAGGGACAAGGTCGCGGCCAGGTTGCCCGGGGCGAAGGCGGAGGCCCTCACCGCCGGCTCGGCTGTTGCCGGGGTGGCGCACACCGTGGCCGACCAGGCGCGCGACGCGGCCGACACCGTCCGCGACAAGGCGCCCGAGGTGGCCGAACAGGTCCGCGAGCGGGCCCCCGAGGTGGCCGAGCAGGTTCGTGACCAGGCGTCGGGCATCGCCGGACTGGTGAAGTCCAAGGCCCCGGTCATCGCCGCTCAGGTGCGCGACCGCGTCGCCGACGCCCGCGAGCAGGTCGCCCCGTACGCGGCAGAGGCACGAGAGCGCGCCACCACCGCCGCACACCTCGCCGTGGAGGAGGCCGGACCGCTCGCTGCGCAGGCGCGTGACCGCGCCGGGTCCGTGGCGGCGAACGTGGCCGACCGGGTCGAGGAGATCGACACCTCGGCCGTGCGCAAGACCGCGAAGGACGCCCGCAAGGCGGCCGAGAAGCGGGGCGGCAAGACCGAGAAGCGTGCCCGCAAGGCCGGCGCCGACGCCCGGAAGAAGAGCGACAAACTGCGCAAGAAGGCGGCCAGGGCAATCGCGCCCTGACGCCACCCCGGCCCACCCTGGGCCGCCCGGGTCCAGTGACGACCCCGCCCGTCGACGGGCGGGGTCGTCGTCGTCGCTCCTGTCGCGAATACCGGTAGCCTGGACGTCCTGCCCAGAGCCGTCCACCAGGGAAGGAGCGCCCGTGACGGGAAACGATGCCCTCGCCGAGGAGCAAGAACACCTCGGTCGACTCCTCGACCGGCTCGAGGAGTTGCGCAAGGACACCCGCGCGCGGCTCGACGCCGTTCTCCGCGGGACAGGAGGGACGCCCCAGGCCCGATCCGAGCGCGAGTCGTTCGCCCGCCTGTACTCGTCGGAGCTCGCGTCCTTCAACGCCGCCAACCTGGGCCTGTACTTCGGGCGCCTGGACATGGAGGACGGCGAGGTCCGCCGGATCGGCCGCGTGGGACTGAGGGACGACGACGAGGACCTCACGACGCTTCTCCTCGACTGGCGCGCCGACCACAGCCGGCCCTTCTACCTGGCCACGACGGCCCGCCCGGAGGGGGCCCACCGGCGTCGCCATCTGCGCACGATCGGCCGCCGGGTGATCGGCGTGCACGATGAGTTCCTCACCGCCCCGGTGGACGGCGACGTGCCGGAGGACCACGACGACGTGGTGGGTGAGTCCGCGCTGCTCGAGGCGCTGGACGCGGCCCGTTCCGGCCACATGACGGACATCGTCGCCACCATCCAGCGCGAGCAGGACGAGATCATCCGTAACCCACACTCCGGGGTCCTGGTGGTCCAGGGTGGCCCCGGCACCGGGAAGACCGCGGTGGCGCTTCATCGCGCCGCCTACCTGCTCTACACCCATCGCCAGCGGCTGGACCGCAGCGGCGTGCTCATCGTGGGCCCGAACCCGCGGTTCCTCGACTACATCGCCCGCGTCCTCCCGTCCCTCGGCGAGTCGGGGGTCGTTCTGCGGACTCTCGGGGACCTCTACCCCGGGGTGAGGGCGACCGGTCCCGAGTCCCTGCGCGGCGAAGAGGTCAAGGGCTCGGAGGCGATGGTCGACATCCTCAGGGCCGCGGTGCGGGCACGCCAGCTCGCCCCCGCGGACGAGGTGGAGGTCCACGTCGACGGCCACCGGCTGGTCCTGGAACCGGCGACGGTCCGTGCCGCGCGCGGCCGGGCCCGGATGACGCGCCGCCCGCACAATCAGGCGCGGGACGCGTTCGCGACGCGGATCACGGAGGCACTGACCGAGCAGTACATGGCCGCCCTGACCGATCCCGTGGGTGACGCGGAGGACGAGGCGTGGGCACCCCGGGGCGACGGCCTGGGCGATCTGGGCGATCCGGCCCGCCCCCTGTTGGACGCCGAGGACCGGGCCGCTCTCCGGACGGAAGTCGAGGAGTCCGTCGAGGTGGGCGAGGCCATCGACGAGTGGTGGCCGGTACTGCGACCCGAGCGGCTTCTCGCGGAGCTCCTGTCGAGTCGTGAGCGGATCACCGAGGCCGCCGGCGACTATGTGGCAGAGGACCAGGAGGCGCTGTTCCGCGAGGACGGTTACGCCTTCTCGGTGGCCGACGTCCCGCTGTTGGACGAGCTGGCGGAGCTCCTCGGCGACGACCCGTCGGAGGAGGGCACCGAGGCCGATCGCGCGTGGGCCGAGCAGGTCCGTCAGGCGGAGGAGGCACTCGAGATCCTCACCGGTTCCGCGGTCCAGGACATCGAGGATGATCTCGACCCCGAGGTGCTCATGGCGTACGACGTGGTGGATGCGGAGTCGCTGGCCCGTCGGCACAGCGCGGATTCCGATCTCACCGTCGCCGACCGCGCCGGTGCTGACCGGACGTGGGCGTTCGGGCACGTGATCGTCGACGAGGCGCAGGAGCTGTCGGCGATGGCGTGGCGCACTCTCATGCGCCGCTCCCCCAACCGCTGGATGACCCTGGTGGGCGATGTGGCCCAGACGTCGAGCCCGGCGGGTATCGACTCGTGGGGCGACGCGCTGTCGCCGTATGTGGACGACCGGTGGGTGCTGTGCGAGCTCACCGTCAACTACCGGACCCCGGCGACCGTGTCGGCGGTGGCCGAGGCGTTGCTCGCCGAGATCGACCCCGCGGCGACGTCGCCGCGTCCGGTCCGTCAGGGCCGGCACCCGGTGGAGTGGGCGGAACCGGACGCCGCGTCGTTGGTGGATCTGGTGGTGCAGCGGGTCACCGCCGTATCGCCCGAGCGGGCCGTGGCGGTGGTGGTCCCGGATGGGAACGAGTACGACGACGACAACGGCGTCCACCCGGAGGACGGTCACGGCACCGCCGACGTCGGTGGCGTGAACGATTCCGCCGCGTCGACCGGTTATCCGGATCTTCGCGAGGCGGTCGAGCGCGTCCGCCCGGGCACGTCCGTGTTGCCGCTGGCGTTGGCCAAGGGGCTCGAGTTCGACGTGGTGGTGGTGATCGATCCCGAACAGATCCTGGCACGCTCGCCCCAGGGTCTCCAGGACCTCTACGTGGGTACGACCCGGGCGACGCAGGAGCTGGTCCTGGCCCAGCCAGGAGGTTTCGGCCCCCTGCTCGCGGAGATCCGGGACACGCTGGCCGGCAGCAGAGAGGAACTCACCGCATGAGGTCCGTTCCGGATCGCGTCCGGGTGGTGCCGGCCCTCCTCATCCTCGCGCTGGCCGCCGGCGGGTGCGGTCAGGCGGCCGAGGAGGCGTCGGAGACCGCCGCCGACTCCCCCACCTCCGTGAAGGCGAACAGCGCGCCGGCACCTGCCGACCCCGCACCGGAGACGAGGACCGACGCCGAGCAGGCGTTTCTCGATGATCTCGCGGAGTTCGGGCTGCCGACCGGCATGAGCGCCGAAACCACTGTCGAGGTGGGGATCGGGATCTGCGAGAACACCGCGGAAGGTGTCGACACCGAGACCATTCTCGACCAGATCCGCCCCCTCAGCAGCGCGATCGCCACACAGAGCAGGGACCAGGACACCGACCGCGTCGGTCGCACCATCGTGGAGGCCAGCCGGGCTCACCTCTGCGACTGATCCGGCCGGCCTCGATTCAAGACGAGCGCCCCGCCCCCGGAGTTCCGTGCCGAACGATGCCCACGGTTCCCTGGCCGGGCGTGCTGCTAGGTGGTGTGGACGATGAGCACGTCGCAGGTGGCGCGACGCGCGGCGTCGGCGGGCACCGAACCCAGGAGCCGACCGGTGAGCGAGTTGAGACCCTTGTTGCCCACGACCAGCAGGTCGGCGCCGGTCTCCTCCGCCAGGGAGATGAGCGACTCGACCGGGGCGCCCTTGACGGTGCGCACCTCGATCTCGGTGGCGCCCGCGGCGTGGGCCCTGTCCTTGGCGCCGCGGACGATGTCCTCGGCGGGATTGTCGCCACGGATCTGGTAGGCGTCCTCGCCCATCTGATCCGCCACCTGGCTGACCGACCGCTGATCGGCCGGCACGTACGCGCAGGCCACCACCAGGGTCGCGGACGCGTCGGCCGCCAGAACCGCGGCACGTTCGACCGCACGGTACGACGACTCGGACCCGTCCGTCCCCACGATCACCTTGGTGTAGGCGCTCATTCTCAGTCCTCTCCTAGGGAACACGTTTCATCCAGCGTAGACGGCAGAGGCCGCCACCGTAGGGGGTAAGCGTGTCACATCACAGATGAGCTATCACTCGATACCGGCCTCGCGCATACCCTTGAGTTCCTTACGGAGCTCCGCGATCTCGTCCCGGAGGCGTCCGGCCAGCTCAAACCGCAGATCTGTAGCCGCAGAAACCATCTGCTCGGTCATCTCCTCGATGAGCTTCTCCAACTCCTGCCGAGGACGGGCGGCATCGCCCACCGCGCGGGCGCCGACGAGTTCGCGGCGCTCCTGGGCATCGCCCGTCAGGGGCCGATCCTCCCCGACCCGATCGAGGATGTCGGCGATCTTCTTACGCAGCGGCTGGGGGTCGATCCCGTGCTCGGCGTTGTAGGCGAGTTGCTTCTCGCGGCGCCGATCGGTCTCCTCCATCGCGTGCTGCATGGAGTCGGTGATCCGGTCCGCGTACATGTGGACCTCGCCGGAGACGTTTCGCGCGGCACGACCGATGGTCTGGATGAGCGAGGTGCTCGACCGGAGGAAGCCCTCCTTGTCCGCGTCGAGGATCGCCACCAGCGAGACCTCCGGCAGGTCGAGTCCCTCGCGGAGGAGGTTGATGCCCACCAGCACGTCGTACTCGCCGCGCCGGAGATCACGCAGCAACTCCACACGCTGCAGCGTGTCGATCTCCGAGTGCAGGTAGCGCACGCGAACGCCCAGTTCGAGCAGGTAGTCGGTTAGATCCTCGGCCATCTTCTTGGTCAGCGTGGTGACCAGCACCCGCTCGTCCCGTTCGGCGCGCGCCCGGATCTCCCCCACCAGGTCATCGATCTGGCCCTTGGTCGGCTTGACCACCACCTTCGGGTCGACCAGCCCGGTCGGACGGATCACCTGCTCGACGAACTCGCCGCCGGTCTGCCCCATCTCGTAGTTGCCCGGCGTGGCGGACAGGTAAACGGTCTGCCCCACCCGCTCGGAGAACTCCTCCCAGGTGAGCGGCCGGTTGTCCAGCGCGGACGGCAGCCGGAACCCGAAGTCCACGAGATTGCGCTTGCGGGAGGCGTCGCCCTCGTACATCGCCCCGATCTGGGGGACGGTCACATGGGACTCGTCGATCACCGTGAGGAAGTCCTCCGGGAAATAGTCGATCAGTGTCGCCGGCGAACTGCCCGCCGCGCGCCCGTCGATGTGCCTCGAGTAGTTCTCGATGCCGGAGCAGAAGCCGACCTGCTGCATCATCTCGATGTCGTAGGTGGTGCGCATGCGAAGCCGCTGGGCCTCGAGCAGCTTGCCCTGGTTCTCCAGTTCCGCGAGCCGCCCCTCCAGTTCCTCCTCGATGGAGGCGATCGCCCTGGCCATGCGCTCCGGACCCGCGACGTAGTGGGTGGCCGGGAAGATGCGCACCTCGTCGACCTTGCGCACCACGTCCCCGGTGAGCGGGTGGATGTAGTACAGGGCGTCGACCTCGTCGCCGAAGAACTCGATGCGGACGGCGAGTTCCTCGTAGGTGGGGATGATGTCGACGGTGTCGCCCTTGGCCCGGAACGTCCCGCGGGTCATCGAGACGTCGTTACGCTCGTACTGCACGTCGACGAGGAGCCGGAGCAGCTGGTCGCGGTCGACCTCCTGCCCGACGGACAGCGCCACTGAGCGGTCGAGGTAGGACTGCGGGGTGCCCAGGCCGTAGATGCAGGAGACGGAACTGACGACGACGACGTCGCGGCGAGACAACAGCGAGGACGTGGCCGAATGCCGGAGCCGCTCCACATCGTCGTTGATGGAGGAGTCCTTCTCGATGAAGGTGTCCGTCTGGGCGATGTACGCCTCGGGTTGGTAGTAGTCGTAATAGGACACGAAGTACTCGACCGCGTTGTTGGGCAGCATCTCCCTCAACTCGTTGGCGAGCTGCGCCGCGAGCGTCTTGTTGGGGGCCATCACCAGTGTCGGCCGCTGCACCTGCTCGATGAGCCACGCCGTGGTGGCGGACTTGCCGGTACCGGTCGCGCCGAGCAGGACCGTATCCCGCTCGCCCCGGCCCAGCCGCTCGGCCAGCTCTGCGATCGCCGTGGGCTGGTCGCCCGACGGCGTGAACTCGCTGACCACCTCGAAACGGTCCGTACTGCGCTCGATATCGCCGATCGGACGGAACTCCGAGTAGGACAGGACAGTCGGGTCGACGGGGATCCCGTCGTCGGGGATCTCGGTCGCGAAAGCCATGACATCCAGGATACGAGCCTGCGACGCGTCCCGCTCGTCTAGTGTTTACGCCTCCACCGCCCGCATCGCCGCCCCGTCCATGAATCGGCGTGAATCGTGCTCGTCCGTCTGGAGTCGCCCTGTGTTCAATGAACCTCGTCGTCGTCGTACTTCCGACCGCCCCGGATACCGCATCGGGCGCCGACCCGCGGCGATGGCCACCGCCACCGCCCTCGCGGCGGGGACCCTCACCCTCGCCGCGCCGATCGCGGCCGCAGCCCCCTGCGACCCCTGGCCGCCGTCGGGTGCCGGCGGCGGGGGCGGCGGGGGCGGCTCGAGCAGCCTCGGCGGTTCGTCCGCGGCGCCGTCGAACCCCGCCACCCCGTGGCACAACGGCGAGTCGGGATACATCCCCGTGCTGGAGGGCCGCACCACCACCGTCGAGCTCCTGACCGGGCCCACCAGCCCCAACGACACCGTGGACCGCTTCGCGATAACCGGCACCGACCTGGGCATACTCTGGGAGAACGGCAACGCCGACGGGAAGAACCAGGTGCACATGGCGCTCGGCGACACCATGGGCGACTGCAGCGTCGACGGCGACCAGTGGCGCAGCAACATCCTCTTCCGCTCCTCGGACCGCGACCTCTCCGATGGCATGCGCATCGACGACGCCCCGATGGAACGCGCGGGCATCGCCAAGTCGATCCTGCCCCGGCAGAACGTCCCGGGTGAGACCACGGTGATCCCGACCGCGGGCGTCGCCGTGGGGACGACCCAGTACGTGCGCTACATGTCCGTGCGGACGTGGGGCGCACCCGGCGAGTGGACCACCAACTACTCGGCCCTGGCAAAGTCCACAGACAACGGCGAAATCTGGACCGAGGTCGCCGGCACCGCCCGTACGGGGACAGGCGATCCGGCGCTGGTCCCGTCCGCTCTCGGGGAACCGCACTCCGCACACACCGCCGGGCAGATGAGCGCCTTCCTCAAACACGACGGTCACGTCTACGAGTACCTGACCCCGTCGGGCCGCAACGGCTCGGCGATCCTCGCCCGCGTCGACGAGGCCTCGATCGAGGACATGGACGCCTACGAATTCTGGGACGGCACCGGCTGGGTGGCGGATCAGGACGCCGCGACGGTGGTGCTCGACGGCCGGGTGAGCGAACTATCGGTCTCCTGGAGCGAGCACCTCGGACAGTTCATCTCGCTGTACACCGACCAGAACAACGACGTCGTCATGCGCCGGGCCCCGACGCCCCAGGGACCGTGGTCGGGCAGGGACATCCTCCTGTCGTACGACCATCTCCCCACCCTTTACGGGGCGTTCGCGCACCCCTGGAGTCCCGCGATCAAGACGAACGGGGATGATCTGTATTTCACGCTGTCCACGTGGGACGCCTACAACGTCTTCCTCATGAAGACGGATCTCGATGAGCTCCCCGCGCGGACGGCGCCGTCCGCGGCGGCCCGCATGCGCGCCGCCGACGACAGCTGGACCCGCGACACCCCCGACCCCGCAGACACCGGCGAGACCGTTCTCGTCGACCGAATCCCCCTCCCGGAGGCCTAGTACATGACCCGCCCCCTCACCCCCTCCCTCGCCCGGCGCCTCGCCTCGGCGGCCGCTGTCACCGTGACCGCCGCCGCCACGGTGACGGCCGTCAGCACACTCGGCGCGGGCACGGCCGACGCCGGACCCTGCAGCGAGATGTTCGGCAACTTCGGCTCGCTACTCGAACACCGGACCGGCGCAGGGATGGCCACCGGCTCCCTCGGGTCGCTCGGCTCAACCGGCGACTCCGGGTCGCTGGGCTCGGCTTCCGGGTCGCTGGGGTCAGCGGACCGGTCCGGGTCGCTCGTGCAGGAGCTCGAGACCGGGTCGGTCGGCAACGGTCTCTCCGGATCGCTCGATCCGCTCGTGGGCTCCGTCTACGGGATGCCGCCGTGGATCACCGGCGAGGAGGGCACCGTGCCCGTCCTCCGCGGCCCCACCCAGTTCCTGCAGCTGGTCACCGGCCCGACCAGCCCCTCCGAGTCCCTCGCCGAGTACGGGGTCGGGGGAACCGACCTGGGCATCATGTGGGACAACGGCGACGCCGATGATCGCGAGATCCTCATGGCCTTCGGCGACACCATGGGCGACTGCTCCGTGCCCGGCAACCAGTGGCGCTCCAACGTCCTGTTCCGCTCCGGCGACGCCGTGCTGGACGACGGCATCACCATCGACTCCGCCGCGATGGGGGCCGACGGGCTCGCCAAGTCGATCGTGCCCCGGGCCGACCAGCCCGGCGAGGTGACGATCATCCCCACCGCGGGCATCTCCGTCAACGGGGTGCAGTACCTGCGATACATGTCGGTGGCGCACTGGGGACAGCCGGGATCGTGGACGACTAACTACTCGGGCATCGCCTACTCCACCGACAACGGCGAGAACTGGACTCCCGTGCCCGAGATGGCCCGGCCGATCACCGACGCGGTGCCCGTCGGCGACGGCGCACCCGCCGTCGACAGCTCCTGGCGTGGCGCGCAGATGAGCTCGTTCGTCAAGGGCGAGGACGACGACTACCTGTACGAGTATCTGACGCCCTCGGGCCGGCAGGGCGCGGTGATCCTGGCGCGGGTGGCGACGGGCGACTCCCCCACCGCTGCCGAACTCGGCGACGACGACCTCACCGACGACACACTTCTCACGGGCGTGCTCGATCCGGCGGGTTACGACTACTGGGACGGGGATGCGAAGGCGTGGGTGTCCGATATCGAGGACGCCTCCGTCGTGATGCCCGCCCCCGCCAGCGAGCTGTCGACCATGTGGAACGAGCACCTGGGAAAGTACACGGCGATGTACTCCAAGGGGTTCGACTCGATCGTCATGCGCACCGCGGACCACCCGGAGGGGCCGTGGAGCGACACCACCACCCTGATCGATTACTCGATGCTGCCGGGCGTATACGGGGGCTTCATGCACCCGTGGGCACAGGGTGGCGATCTGTACTACCTGGTCACCACCTGGAACGCATACAACGTGTTCCTCGTGCGCACCGACCTGAACGAGCTGTTCCCGGCCCCCTCCGCTCTGCGGACCGCGAGGGCCGCGTCGCCCGCACAGTCCGAGGTCGTGCGACAGGTTCCGGTCTCCGAACTGGTGAACGGGGTAGTCCCGACCGAGTGATCCGATGAAGACACCAGAGGGCCCGGCGACAGCCGGGCCTTCAGGTGTCCGGTCATCGGTTACTCAGGACCGCGCGGCAGCGTTCCCGGTCAGGACCGCGCAGACGCGCATCGCGCGCGCTCCCACTGCCGCGTCTCCTCGCGATCCGCGCGTCGAAGGATGCCGGCGTACTCCTCGCGGGCCGCGGGATCATCGGCGATCACCTCCGACATGAGCAACGAGAACTCGTGTTCCGGGTCGTCCTCCGCGATGACCGACACCTCGACGGGCCGCGCGGGATCGCACCAGTGGAACAGCGGGCGTTCGCTCGAACGGTCCCGCACCCAGCCCGCGGCGGTGAGCGCGCGCAGTGCCGCGTCCCGGCCCGCCTCATCACGGACCGTCACCTGGATATCGATGATGTCCGGCGCATCGAGTCCGCCCACCGAGGTCGGACCGACGTGGTCGATCCGCACGGCGACCTCCCCCAGGACGTGGCCCAGCCGCGCCGACGCCCGCTCCGCCTCGCCCGCCCACTCGGGACGGAACGGCACGACCGCCCGATCCCCTATCACCGGCGTGCCGGTCCGGAGATTGTGCTCGAACGGCAGCAGCCGGGACTCGACGAGCGATCGCGTCAGATCCGCGACGACCTGACGCTCCCCCGAGTTGTCGAGCAGGACGTCGGCGACCGCTCGCCGCTGCTCGTCGGTGGCCTGCCGGGACATGCGGGCCCGTGCGTCGTCCTCGGGCATTCCGCGCTGCTCGACGAGTCGCTGTAGGCGGATATCGGCGGGCGTGTCCACCACGATCACCAGGTTGTATCCCGGGGTCATCCCGCCCTCGACGAGCAACGGCATGTCGTGCACGACGATCGCGTCCTCCGGCGCCGTGCCGAACAGTTCGGCGGTGCGCTGGCCGATCAACGGGTGCGTGATCGCGTTGAGCGCGGCGGTGCGCCCCGCGTCCACGAACGCCAGCCCCGCCAGGGCCGCCCGGTCCAGTGCCCCGTCCACGCCGAGGATCTGCTCGCCGAACTCGGCGACGAGCATGGCCAGGCCCGGAGTGCCCGGCTCCACGACCTCACGTGCGATCCGGTCCGCGTCGACGATCACCGCCCCGGCCTCAGCGAGCACCGCGGTCACCGTCGACTTACCGGCACCGATCCCTCCGGTCAGACCCACCATCAACATGCCTGGAGTGTAAGTGACCCATCAATGTGCACCCCAATAACCACTTCCCCTAAACTCCCCCTTATGCGTCGTCGTTCAGCGATCAACTCGCTTCTCCTCACCGTGCCCGTGGCCGTCATGTCGGTATCCCTCGTGGCCCCGGTCACCGCCGTCGCCCAGTCCTCGGGCTCGCTCGGCTCCGCCGGACTGCCCGGGTCGAGCGGCTCAGCCGGATCGACCGGGTCCCAGAGCGGGCCGTGCAACAACTTCCTCGGCAACTTCCCGCCCGGCTCGCTGGGCGTGAACCTCACCACCGGTTCACTCGCCGACGCCGCGAACTCTGTGGCCGGTGCCGCGGCCGCCTCTGTGCGCGACTTCCCGCGGTGGATCACCAGTAACCAGGGCACGATCCCCGTACTCAAGGGCGCCACGTCCGTACTCCAGCTGGTCACCGGCCCCACCAGCCCCGCCAAGACCGACTCCGCGTACAACATCCACGGCACCGACCTCGGGATCATGTTCGAGCACGCCGGCGAGACGATGGTGATGTTCGGGGACACCTTCGGCGACTGCACCCCGGCCGGCAACAGTTGGCGGTCCAACGTCATGCTCACGGCGAAGTCCGGCACACCCACGAACGGTCTGAAGATCACCGGCGCGCGGCCCACCGCCCCGAACGGTGATGCCGCAGCGTTGGTCCAGGGCGCCCACCAGGCGAACGGCGTCGGTGAGGTGACGGTGATCCCCACCGCCGCGATCAGTACCGGCGGCACCATGTACATGCGCGTCATGTCCGTGCGGGACTGGAACGCCCCGGGTGGCTGGAACACCAACTACTCGGCGCTGGTGAAGTCGGAGGACGGCGGCGCCCACTGGACCGTCCTCACCGACTCGATGCGCCGCGTCACCAATTTCACCGGGTGGAACCGGACAGTGGACTTCGATACGCCACCCACCGCTGAGAACCTGCCCGCAGTCGACCAGGACCGCTGGTACGGCATGCAGATGAGCGCCTTCCTCGAGGCCGACGGCCACCTGTACGAGTACATGACCCCGTCCGGGCGTCGCGGGCCGGCCACGCTCGCGCGTGTGGATCTCGACAAGATCGAGGACCCCACCGCGTACGAGTGGTTCAAGGGCGGAACCACCTGGGAGTCCGACCCAGACGGCAACCACGTGATCCTGCCGGCGCCCGTCGAGGAGCTTTCCGTGGCGTACAACGCGCGTCTGGACAAGTACGTGGCACTGACCTCAATGGCGAGCGGCGTCGTCTCGATGAGGGTCGCAAACGAACCACAGGGCCCCTGGTCCGAGCCCCAGACTCTGGTCAACCGGCGCATGTTCCCCAACGCCTACGCACCGATGATCCACCCGGAGTCGATCACCTCGGACGGGAGGTACCTCTACTACACACTCTCCACGTGGGATGCCTACAACGTCTTCCTGCTGCGCACCGACCTCGACCAGTTCGACTTCGGCGCACCCACTGCAGACACCAAGACCGACGTGCAGTCCCGCATCACCGTGGGCGAGGCGGTGAAGGCCGGCGCCATCAACGACGAGGGCGTGATCGACGAGCAGCGCCTGGAGGAGGCCGCCGAGACCGCACCGGCCGCACCCGAGCCGATCACGGAACCGGCGGGCCGCTGAACCGCCCTCGGGCGGTGAACCGCGGACCCACAGCCGTGCGCTCCTGAAGGGCGCGTACGACGAACACCCACCGGCGTCGGAGCTATATGCCTCCGGCGCCGGTGAGTTCATTTCGAGCAACCGTCCGGGAACGCCGCTGCGCCCTCGCCGGCTCCTCCCCGCCTCAGTCACCCCTCGGGCAGAGCGCGGAGGACGGGCCCCGGCTGTGGGCATCCTCGGCGACCGATGACCTCGTCGTCGTCGTATACCACCACCCGGCCACGTTGACAGGCGCCGGGAGGCGCCCTGGCTACGTTCGCTACCGCGACGCGTCACACGCCCACTCCGGCTGTGCAACGATCGCCCGAACCCGCGGGCGGGCGGCAAATAGGCGACGGCCCCGGCCTCCCGCCGACCCTGCTGCCGTCGCTGTTCCAGCGGTTCAGCCGCGGCGACTCGGCACGCAACCGGGTCGGAGGCTCGACCGGGCTGGGCCTCGCGATCGCGCAGGCGGTGGTCC